>JALVJB010000036.1 GCA_027034115.1 Acidilobaceae archaeon
GCTTCCTCGGCTGGTATCATGTCTCCAGTGTATATGAGTAGCTTTGCGTGGCCCTTCGGTATGAGGCGTGGTAGCCTCTGGGTTCCTCCTGCGCCGGGGATGAAGCCTAGGTTGATCTCTGGCTGGCCTAGCATTGTACCCTCCGCGGCTATCCTTATGTCTGTGCTCATTGCTAGCTCTAGTCCGCCTCCTAGCACGTAGCCGTGTAGCGCTGCTATTACCGGCTTCGTGTAGAACTGGATCTTGAGGGTTAGCTCTTGGAATTTCCTCGAGAACTTTGCGACATCTATCGGTGTTACTCCTGCGAAGGCTGTCACGTCTGCCCCTGCGCTGAAGGCTCTGCCCTCTCCTTTTAGGATGACTACCCTGACGTCGTTGTCGTCTTCTAGCTCGTCTAGGGCTTCTCCTAGCTCTTTGAGCAGCTCTGGGCTTAGGGCGTTGAGCCTCTTAGGCCTGTTGAGTATGATCCATGCGATGGGCTTCTCCTTCCTTATAATTATTGTCTTCTTCTTGATCTCCTCTACTTCCCCGTACTCGTAGAAGCCTTTTCCAGTCTTCCTGCCTAGTAGGCCTTTCTCGACCATTTCCACTAGGAGTGGGTCTGGCTCCATCTCCTCTAGTCCTAGCTCCTCCTTGAGCTTCCTGAGGGCTTCGACTATCTTGTCTATCCCGTACTCGTCTGCGAACTCGAACACTCCCTTGGGCCATCCAAGGCCTAGCTTGACTGCCTTGTCTATGTCCTCTTTTGTCGCTACATCGTTGCGGAGTAGCCATGCGGCCTCATTTACTGCTGGGGCTAGTAGGAGGACTGGGTCTATCTTGCCTGCGAGGTCTTTGGGTATGTTAGGCCTTACGTACTTGCCAGGTGCTGGGTAGGTGTAGAAGCCCTTGCCAGTCTTCATACCGTATTCTCCCTTCTTGAACTTCTCCTCGTATAGCGGGCATGGCGTTATCTTGAAGCCTCTCTCCCTCATCGCCTGGAAGACGTAGTAGAACACGTCTATGCCGGAGTAGTCGCTTAGCTCGAATATACCCATGGGGAGGCCTAACACGTACTTTACCGTGGCGTCTACCTCCTCAATAGTAGCTAAGCCCTTAGCCACGATGTGGCATCCCGTGTTTAGGAAGCGGCCGAGTATCCTGTTGACTATGAAGCCTGGCACGTCCTTCTTCACTACTACTGGCTGTTTGCCGAACTTCTTGGCTAGGGCGACGGTTACCTGGACTGTTTCATCACTGGTCTTCTCTCCCTTTATGACCTCTACCAGTGGCATGAGCGGGGGTGGGTTGAAGAAGTGCATTCCTACTACCTTCTCAGGCCTCTTGGTGGCTGCTGCTATCTCTGTTATGGGGAGGCTGCTGGTGTTGGTTGCGAGTATAGCGTGCTCGGGAGTGTGCTCGTCTGCGAAGGCGAATAGTTTCTGCTTGAGGTCTAGCCTCTCTATTATTGCTTCTATCATGAAGTCGGTCTTTTTGAGTACTTCGGCGAACTCTTGGGTATAATTGCCCTGCTCGTCGAGGTTGACCACTGTCTTGATCCTTGAGAGTACGGTGTCGACGCTGTCCCTCAGCATGCCCTTCTCGCTCAGCTTCTGGAGGCTCCACTTTATCTTTTCGATGGCGTTGTCTAGTATCTCCTTCTTGATGTCGACTAGGTATACGTTGTAGCCGGCTATCGCGGCGACCTCGGCTATGCCGTGGCCCATTGTGCCCGCTCCGACCACAGTGATCGTCTTTATCTTCTCAACGTCTACCATCTAGGATCACCCCTCCGGGTTCTCATTGTAGAGGGTTGCCCTGGATAGGTAATATTCCTGAAGGCCTAGACCTCATAATCACGGGGGACCGGGGATATATTTAAAATCCCGGGTTCCCGCCCGCCCCTTAACGGGTGTAAAAGCGTGAGCGAGTACATAGATGAGGT
>JALVJB010000037.1 GCA_027034115.1 Acidilobaceae archaeon
CCTCTATGGTGGCATTGTCCAGCGTCTTATTCGCCTTAGTTGCCACGGTCTCCACGGCGAGCCTGGCCGCCTCCATCTTCTCGAGGCCGCCCTCGACAACGGCCTTAGCCAGCCTAGCCGCAATATTCTCGGGGGTCCCCTGCTCTACTAGGACCCTGGCTAGAGCATTCTCCCCTACCTCCGGGGTAGCGGTGCAGTTCGCATGGATTACTGTGGCTCCCACCGCTTCCACTATGGGCTTAGCCTCTTGAGGCATACTGGACGCTAGTGTTCCCGTGACCGCCTGTCCTATTCCCGGTTTAGCCTTCGACTCTAGCCCGGCTATTCTCTGCGCTAGTAAGAGCTGGCCCTCCTCGAGGCTAGGCGCCTCCTCGATAAGGAGTCTGTGGTCAGTGTCATTGGATACCAGTTGTATCCAAGTCTTCAATGCGGCGTCGAAGTAGGGCTTGACCTCGGCTGGCGCTCCGTGGCTTGCTAGGAGGTTCCATGCGGCCTGGCCTGCTAGCTCTGCTGCTAGGGTGTTGTTGAACCCTGAGGGTCCCCCGTGGCTCATGGTGTAGTTGTAGACTAGGGCTATGAGGCCCGGGTCTAAGGGGTGTAGCCCCGTCACGTTGGAGTACTTGACTACGACTGCGATATCGTCCTGGCCTAGCGGCGGGTTAGTATAGGCATCTGTCGCGGCCTCCAGGAGGGCCTCGCTCCTAACAACGTCAAGGTATGCTCCGGCGATCGCGGGGAGAGCCTTGTTACAGGAGAAGTCCAGGGCTTGGAGGGTAGCGTTAACAGCCCTGCCAGCACCCCTCAGGCCAAGGTATCCGTCGTAAACCCTATCACTAGCATTGACGAGCGCGCCCAGCCCCGAGACAGCCTTCAGTGTTCCATTATAGGCCTGGGCAACCCCGAGGAGCCCCTCGACAAGGCCAACACTACCATTAACACCCCTCCTATACCCCTCGCTCATCCTAGCCTCAACACTAGCAACGATATCGATCCAAGACATGAGGCTAGCATTCCCGCGAACCCCCAAGCCAAAGTACCACGGCTTCAACCTAACATACGACTCAAAGCTCACCGGCACACCAGAGACCACCAGCAAATAGTCGGGGGAACCACGAGTAGCATTACCACCAGCAAGCTCCCCGAGAGCCTTATCAGCCCGGACACTCTCAGCAGACGAGGGCAGGAACTGCTCCTGGCTAGTCTTCACAACACTATTAATACTAGCAGCCAACGGCGACGCAACAGCCACGACTACAAGCCATACAACAATAATAGCCCACGGCCGCCGACTTATAACTCCCTCCAACACATACCAACACCCGATATATCACATCCATCGATCCATTAATAAGCAATACACCACAACCCATAAACCCCAACAAAACAACAAGACAACAAGGCACAGCAACGTAGAGGGCCCGTAGCTCAGCCAGGACAGAGCGCCGGCCTTCGGAGCCGGGGGTCCCGGGTTCAAATCCCGGCGGGCCCGCCACCAGACACCTTTAAAACATCATAAAAACAGTGTTGAATGCGCCGATAGACGAGACCGCAAAACGTTGCTGACGCCTCTCTTAGGCCCGATAGCTATATTTGCATAATATAGAATAATCCAACAATTCATTTATTCAATGGAGTTGTTTCATTATATCTTCAACGTTTGTTCTACGTAATAGGACTACTTTCACTCCTAGTGCCTCCGCGTGCCTGCTCATAGGTTCATCGCCAGTAATGAGGAGGGCGTCGCGACTCCAAGCTAGGCCTATGATGTAAGCGTCGAATCCCGAGGAGCCCGTGAGTAGGGCAACTTTCAACGCCTTATCCCTATACTCTTCCTCGTATACGACAATATAATTCTTGGTTGTTCTGAGAGATTCAACTACTCTCTCCGCTAGCTCTCGGCTCGCGAGCCTTGCTATGACGGCTC
>JALVJB010000038.1 GCA_027034115.1 Acidilobaceae archaeon
AGCCCCTCGCACCCCTCGGGACCCTCTTCGAGGACACGGCCCTGGTATTCCTGGACGGCGTAGTGTACGCCCTCATGGAGAGGCTCCGGGTAAGCGAGGACGAGATGAGGAGCAGGCATGCCAACATCGAGTTATAGGAGGAAGGGGACCCTCCTAGCACCCTTCGACCCCTGGAACAGCCCCCTATGCACCTGCCCCTTCAAGCTAAGCCTAAACCCCTACACGGGATGCTCCTTCCACTGCCTATACTGCTATGCAACAGCATACATCGGCGAGAAGCCCAGCACGCCCAAGAGGGACTTCGAGAGAAGGTTGAAGAGGGAGCTAGCTAGGTGGGACCCCCAGATCCCCATAAACATGGGGACCAGTAGCGACCCCTACCCTCCGGAGGAGGCCGCCTACGGGCTGACCAGGAAAGCCCTCGAGATAATGATACCGGGGGGCCGGAGGATACTCATAACAACTAAGGGGACCCTCTACGCCGCCAGAGACCTAGACCTAGTAGCTCGGGGCAACGTGGCTGTAACCCCGACGATAACAATGCTAGACCCCTCCATGTCCATCCTAGTGGAGCCCGGGGCCCCGCTACCAGAGAAGAGGCTCGACGCCGTGAAGGCCGCCTCCAGGGCTGGAGTGCCCGTAGGGGTTAGGCTAGACCCCGTAATCCCCCTAGTAAACGATGACCCCCACATGCTCCGGGAGCTCGTCGGGAGGATAGCCGAAGCCGGGGCAGTATTCATAGTGACCTCTACCTACAAGGCCAGGCCCGACAACCTGGCTAGGATGAGGCGGCGCCTGGGAAGCCTAGGCGAGAGAATCTACAAGCTCTACAGGGAACGGGGCGTAAAGGTTGGAGGCTACACCTACCTGCCCAAGAGGGATAGGGAGGAGCTACTCCGCCCAGTAGTGGAGGAGGCCAGAAGGCTAGGCCTCCAGTACGCCCACTGCAGAGAGGGCTTCACGGGCCGGGAGTGGTTCAACGCCCCAAGCTGTGACGGCACACACCTAATACCCAGGAGGATTGAGCCCAGTGCCCGGGGACTCGGCTCCTGGCTTGGTTGACGGAGTAATAGTCCTGGCCAGCATTTGGGGGACCCCTACCTACTACATGGTTAAGGGGTACACTCATACGGACGGATACATTACAGCATTAACCTACCGGCTCCCCAACTGCGCAAAGCCTACGAATCCGGCGCGATTAGTATACCACCCGTGCCTAGGCTCGAGGGTCCCCGCCCTATCCAGGGATAAAGTGCTCTATAAGGTCCAGGCTGGGAGGCAGGCTAGCCTGCCCCCTAGGATTAGGGGGTTCCTGGAGGAGTTCTCTAGCCTGCTAGGCCTAGAGCAGGCCTGGGTAACAGGTTCCCATGCCATAGGGTGTGAGGGACCCTCGAGCGATGTCGACATAATAGCTCCCTACAACCCCGAGGCCCCGAGAGCACTAAGGGATCTAGCAGAGGAGGGGCTCATATCCCAGTGCCAGGCTGAAAGAGTGCTGAGTAAAAGGGCGACCCAGGGCCCTGGTGGAGTAGCCCTAGACAAGGCAAGGATAGGGTCGAGCCTACTAGACTCCTGCTATAAGGGGGTCCCCTACACCCTCCGCCTCCTCACAAGCCTGTGGGAGGAGCCCTGCAGGGACCCCCTAGTCCCCCTGGGCAGGGCTAGGCTACTCGTCGAGGTGCAGGGAGGGTCCCCCTACACTGTCCCGGCCAGGTATGAAGCCCTAGTCGTTAAAGCCCTAATGTGGAAGTGGGGGAGGGTCCCCCGCAGAGTGTGGGTAGAGTCCTGGAGGACCAGGTACCAGGAGTTGGCTCCAGGCGCCTACATTATTGAGGGCCTCGCCAGGCTTGGGGCGAGGAGCGGCAGGTACACCTTGTGGCCCGACTACGGGTGGATAAGGCTTGCAG
>JALVJB010000039.1 GCA_027034115.1 Acidilobaceae archaeon
CAGGCTTCCCAGTGTCAAGGCCTAGGAGACTCCGGGCTAGGAAGGCTATCCGCGACCTAGCAGCGGAGACTCGTATATCTGTGTCCTCGCTTATGCTTCCAGTCTTTGTAGACGAACGACTCAAGGCCCCGACAAGTATAGAAGCATTGCCTGGACATCAATACTATCCTCCAGAATCCAATGAACTCGTCGAGTTATTCACAGAAGCCCTTAACCTAGGAGTAAAATCCTTCCTACTCTTCGGAGTTCCCGGCGTGAAAGACGATAAGGCTACCAGGGCTTACGCTAGAGACGGGCCTGTCCAGAAGGCGCTAAGGAACCTTAGGAGAGAGCTGGGCTGGGAGCCCGTAATAGCTACTGACTTATGCATATGTAACTATACTAGCCAAGGCCACTGCGGCCTCGTATCAAGGTGCAGGGAAGGCTTATGCGTAGATAATGATTCTACCCTTGAAATTTATAGGAAAATAGCTGTTTCCCAGGCTGAGGCTGGAGCCGATATTATTGCTCCGAGCGGGATGATGGACGGTCAGGTTGCGGCGATTAGGGGAGCATTGGATGACGCTGGTTATCGCAACGTGGCTATAATGGCGTACTCGGCCAAGTTTGCTAGTAACTTCTACGGTCCATTCCGGGATGTTATGGATAGTTCTCCCCGCTTCGGGGACAGGAGTAGTTACCAGTTAGATCCTAGGAATGCCTGGGACGCTATCAGGGAGGTATACTTGGACGTTATGGAGGGAGCGGACATATTGATGGTAAAGCCGGCCCTACCCTATCTTGACGTCATACGATTAGTAAAAGAGAGAATCGACTACTTACCACTAGCTGCCTATAATGTCAGTGGAGAATACATGGCCGTTGAACTGCTATCAAGGCAAGGCTATGCGGACAGGGCAGGGCTAATGATGGAGATCCTGTACTCTATCAGGAGAGCAGGAGCGGACATCATAATTACCTACCATGCCTTAGAAGCCGCAAAGATCCTCCAGGGGTGATGCCTAAATGGAGGCCAAGAGGACCCCGAGGGAAATCCTACGGGATGCAGAGAGCTTCCTCGTAGGAGGAGTAAACAGTCCTGTTAGGGCTCTAACCAAGCCTAGACCACTGATAGTTACGAAAGGCGAGGGACCCTACATCTACGATATAGAATATGGCGAGCTGTTAGATAACGTCCTAGGATACGGGCCACTAATATTAGGGCACCGCCACCCAGAGGTCCGAGAAGAGGTTGAAAAGGCGCTAGAAAACGGGTGGCTCTACGGAGCCCTAGCGCCCGTGGAGGTAGACCTCGCGAGATTAATCCTAAGGTACGTGAAGCCTGGGGGCAAGATTAGATTCGTTAACAGTGGTACGGAGGCCACGATGCTAGCCGTTAGGCTGGCAAGAGCCTACACGGGGAGGGATAAAATAGTCAAATTCGACGGAGCCTACCATGGAGCACACGATCATGTACTAGTAGCAGCGGGGAGCGCTGCTACTCATCTAGGCGTTCCTCAGAGCCCCGGTATACCCAAATGCGTGGCCGAAAACGTAATAGTCGCCGAGTATAACGACTTTGAAGACATAGAAAAAGTGTTCCAAGACCATGGTTCAGAGATAGCCGGAGTCATTGTAGAGCCCGTGATAGGAAACTTCGGAGTTATCCCTCCTCATAAAGGCTTCCTCCAGCACCTCCGAAGACTAACTAGAAAGCATGGAGCCCTCCTGATACTAGACGAGGTTATCACAGGCTTCCGACTCGGAATGAGGGGGGCCCAAGGCTACTATGTAGTTGAAGCGGACATCGTAACTCTCGGAAAAATAATCGGCGGAGGTTTCCCCGTCGGTGCTGTAGCGGGTAACAGTGATATCATGGATATGATAACTCCGAAGGGAAAGGTCTTCAACGCTGGCACCT
>JALVJB010000040.1 GCA_027034115.1 Acidilobaceae archaeon
GGCGGGCTCGCTAGGAAGTTGCCCCTGGTTAGCGGGTGGGTTCTACCGAGGAAGTTCCTGTTACCGCTTAGCACTGAGGCTGTCCAGAGGTCGTACTTCTTGATCAGGTCCTCTATCGGGCCTGGTAGCGGGCCGCTGTTACCGATACATACTGTGCACCCGAACCCTGTTATGTGGAACCTTAGGGCTTCCAGGTATGGCATGAGGCCCAGCTTCTCCCAGTAGTCGGGTACGACCCTGCTTCCGGGAGCGTTGCTCGTCTTCACCCAGGGCTTAACGGTTAGGCCCCTCTCTACCGCCTTCTTAGCTACTAGGCCCGCTGCTATCATGAGGCTCGGGTTGCTAGTGTTTGTACAGCTAGTTATCGCCGCTAGCACTATGCGGCCGTCGCCGAATTCGGCCTTCTCTCCGTCCATGTCGATCTCTATCGTTATCCTGCCCCTCTTCTTCTCCTTGAGGTAGGAGTCGATAACCTCGGTTACCTTCTGCTTCGCCTCCCTCAAGGGGATCCTGTCCTGCGGGTAGGCTGGGCCTGCAATGCTGGGCTCTACGTCGTTCAGGTCTATCTCCACTACCTGCGAGTAGTGCGGGACGGGCTCCTCCGGGTCGTACCATATCCTAAGCTTCCTGAGGTACTCCTCCACCGTCTTCACGTGCTGGGGGTCCCTCCCCGTGAGGAGGAGGAAGCTCATAGTGTTCTCGTCTGGCGGGAAGAAGCCCATCGTAGAGCCGTATTCTGGCGCCATGTTGGCTATGGTGGCCCTGTCGGGCACCGCGAGCTTCTTGACGCCGCTGCCGAAGTACTCGACGAACTTGCCTACAACTCCGATCTTCCTGAGCTTCTCTGTGATGTAGAGTACGAGGTCCGTGGCAGTGGCTCCCTCTGGTAGTTCTCCCTCGAGCCTTACTCCTACTACTTCGGGTAGGAGCATGTAGTAGGGCTGGCCCAGTATCGTGGCCTCGGCCTCTATGCCTCCGACTCCCCAGCCTAGTACTCCTAGGCCGTTGATCATTGTGGTGTGGCTATCGGTGCCGAGCACGCTGTCCGGGTAGGCTGTGAGTTCTCCGTCCCACTTGCCCAGCCATACGACCTTGGCTAGGTACTCTAGGTTTACCTGGTGGATTATGCCCTTCCCCGGTGGTGCGACTTTGAAGTTGGAGAAGCTGTTCTGGGCCCACTTTAGCAGGGTGTACCTCTCACCGTTCCTCTCATACTCCTTCTTCATGTTCCATAGCAGGGCGTACCTGGTGCCGAAGTAGTCGACCTGAATGCTGTGGTCTATGATGAGGTGTACCGGTATTAGCGGGTTTAGCTTTGAGGGGTCCTTGTTGAAGTCTTTCAAGGCGTCCCTCATGGCGGCGAGGTCTACTACTGCGGGGACTCCGGTGAAGTCTTGCATTATGACTCTTGCCGGGAATAGCGGGATGTCCTTCTTGCCCGCGTGGCTCTCCCACTGAGCCGCGGCCTCTACCTCCTTATCTGTTACAATGTAGCCGTCGTAGTTCCTCACCAGGTTCTCCAGTAGTATCCTTATAGAATATGGTAGGTGCTCGTACTTTCCCAGCCCGAGCTCGTCTATCCTGTCAACCCTGTAGATCTTCGCCTTCCTCTCGGGGGTCTCAATGTAGTCGATAAACGCTTTCTTGTCTATACTCAAGACCACTCCCTCGAGTTACAAGCAAGTGAGTAGTCCAATATTAGATTATCCTAGCTCCGGTTCCGATATGTAGCTAAAAACGTATTGAAAAATAAGATTTTATTAGTAAAAAAACATAGCATTTAAATTGCTAAGTCTTCAATACCTGTCTGTTAAAACTGGCCAGTAATCTAATTATTTCCCTCGTTGTCTGACTGGTTCGGAACACCACTGGGTGATGGTTGTGGCTGGCAGGGCAGGC
>JALVJB010000041.1 GCA_027034115.1 Acidilobaceae archaeon
GTGCTCGGAGCCCATCCTATTAGGAATAGTTGCCTCTTAGTCTCGTTCGGCGGCTTGAATAGCTCTTTGACATAGCTGGCCCACTCCCATACCTGCAGGTCCACCTTAACACCTATCGCCTGGAGGTACTGCTGGACAGCCTGGGCCATCTCGTAGTCTCCAACGTACCTGCCCCTCGGCGTCCAGAGGGTTAGGTGTAGTTCCTCGCCCTTCTCGTTCTCGAGTATGCCATCGCCGTCCCTGTCGACCCAGCCAGCCTCCGCCAGCAGTTGCTTCGCCTTCTCCGGGTTGTACTTGTACTCGCCCGCCTTACAGTATCCGTGGGTCAGGGGGGCTATTGGAGAGGTCGCCGGTTCCCCGATGCCGAATAGGACGTTCTTGATTATTGCCTCCTTGTCCACAGCGTAGTTGAATGCCTGCCTAACCCTCTTATCGTTGAGCGGTGGAACCAGGTTGTTCATGCCGATGAATATCACCCTGTTGGTCGGCTTTACCAGCACTACTATGCCCTTGGTGTTGTTCAGCTCCTTCACGTACTGGGGCGGTATTCTCAGGGCTACGTCGACGTCCCCGCTCTGGAGTAGCCTCATCCTAGTCTGGTCGTCTGGGACTATCTTGAATATCACTTTCTTAAACTTGGGCGCCTTAGCTTTGTTCCAGTACTTGTCGAAAGCCTTGAGTACTATCCTATCCCCGGGCTTCCACTCCTCGAGCATGTAGGGGCCAGTGCCCACAGGGTGCTTAGCTGGGTCACCAGAGAGTATGGACTTGGGGCTCATTATAGCAGCGGCTCCATGGGCTAGGTGGTAGAGGAATGCTCCGAAGGGCTTCTTCAGTATGAACTCTACGGTGTAGGGGTCTACTACTTTTACCTCCTTGATGAATGGTGTGAAGAGGCTGCTCCTCTTCAGCTTGTGGGTTAGGAGCCTGTCAAAGTTGACCTTCACCGCTGTGGCATTGAAGGGGGTGCCGTCCTGGAAGACTACGCCTTTCCTCAAGTGGAATATCCATACTGTCCCATTGTCCTTGTTTTCCCAGCTGGTTGCGAGACCCGGCTTGATGTTCATGTGATCATCAAGTTCCACGAGGTATTCGTATATCATTCGGCCAACCATGTAGGAGGGGTTATCGCTTGCATCGTGGAGGTCGAAGGTTACAATGTCTGTGCCCATCGCTATTACTAGAGTATCCTTACCTTTCTTAGCGGTGGTGCCGGAGGCTGTACTGGTTGTACTTGTGCCCGTAGCGGCGCCTTTATGCCCTCCCGGTTTATAAGCGAAGTAGACTCCCACGATCCCTAGGATAATGACTATTACTATTAGCGAGGCGACGGCCTTAGAGAGCCCTCTGTCCAACCGTTTTCCCACCTGTAAACACTGAATCGCTAAATGAAGCCGACCTCCTATATATGCTATTGCATCGGATACATATATTACTTATTAATATTATATAAATTAAATAAAAATATTTGCCATCCTCGCCGGTACGCCTTACACAGCCCTTTGGCTGACAATAGCAAACAAGTTCTACGGGATTTAGAGAGCGACGTATAAGCTTATAGCACTCAAAACCTCTAATAAAGAATCACAGCGCGGAAGTGGCGGATATGCAGATGAGGAAGCAGCCGAATAGCACTCTTAACACGTATACAAGACTTATTGATAGCTTCGCTAAGAATAAGGATATTAATCACCTAATTGGAGCTTTACAATTAATCCCTAAAATTCTTGAAGAATCTATTTCCAAGCAACTCAATGTTCAAGAGAGTATCCGTGGGAACGTGAATGCTGTCCAAAAAGAATTAAAAATAATTAATGGAAAAATAGAGAAAATAGATAGTAAACTTGAAAGTTTAGATTCTAGTTACGAGACACTAGCTGATAA
>JALVJB010000042.1 GCA_027034115.1 Acidilobaceae archaeon
CTACCGCTGGTGCAAGACCTGCACGGGAGTAGCCCTAGTATGGGTTAACCGGGAGAGCGTGATAGCCGGGAGAAACTCCCGGGAGGGATTAGACTACTCCTGCCACCACTCCAGGCTCTACGGGGTACCGGTTTACAGGAGATTCACAGGGGGTGGAGCCGTCTACCACAGCCCCGACACCCTCTCAGTCACCATTATTGGGAGGGGCCGCCTCTCTCCGCCGAGCCTCTACGAGAAGTACGCGGTGCTCATAGCTAGGGCGCTCGCCCTACTAGGACTAGAGGCGTGGATCGCGAATGAGGGCGACATCATAGTCAGCGGATGCAAGGTAGGCGGGTCCGCCGCGCACATAGGCAGGAACAGGCACTTGTACCACGCAGTGATCTCCTACAGGCTCCCCGGCTACGTCTCCCAGCTAACACCTCCCCGCAGGGACAGGCTGGCCATGGGTGTAGACCCTGTGAAGTATAGGCCGTGCGGCCTGGAAAGGAGCGGTGTTGGGAGGGAGGAAGTCCTCAATGCAATCACTAGTGCCCTCGAGTGGGAGGGCTACGAGGTCCACGATCTGTGGCGCTACGCCGCACTCTCGGGCCTTATAGGGAGAGCGCTGGAACTAGCGGTTCCCAGGGCGAGTGATCCGTTCTGGTGGCCCTGCAGGCCTTTCACCGCCTTATAGTGTCACAGGCGTGCCTGGCTAGCCACAGGGCTTTGCCAACTAGGTCCTCGGCTTCCTCGGAGATCTTCTCGAGCTCGTCCTTCCTCTCTTCTAGGCTCTTCTCGAGGCTTCTCCGGAGGAGGTTCTCGGCGAGTAGGGCTATGAGTAGTCGTCTCCGAGCCCTGACCTTCTCCTTGTCGAGGCCCTTTGACCTGAGGTATTTCCAGTGTTCGTCTATTATGTCGGCGATCTCCTTTATGCCCGCTCCCATTATCGCGCTAGCCTTGACTACTCTAGGGATCCACCCCGTGCCGGGGCCTATGTCCCCCTTCTCGACGGCGAATGTTATGTACTCGTAGGTCTTCGATGCCTCGGGCTTATCGCTCTTGTTTATCACGTAGATGTCTCCTATCTCCATTACACCAGCTTTCAACGCCTGGATGTCATCTCCGGCTCCAGGCATTGTTAGGACTATGATCGTGTGAGCCGCATTCATTATGTCGACCTCCGCCTGGCCGACCCCGACAGTCTCAATAATTATCTTATCGAAGCCCAGGGCGTCGAACGCCTCAACAAGGGCTATCCCAGCCAGGCTCAGGCCACCCTTCAAGCCCCTCGTGGATATGCTCCTAATGAACACTCCCGGGTCCGTTGCGTATTCCTGCATCCTGAGCCTGTCACCCATAAGGGCCCCACTGGTCAGGGGGCTACTCGGGTCGATCGCCACCACTGCGACCTTGTAGCCCCTAGCCCGGAGCTCCCTTATCAGGCGGCCTATGAGAGTGCTCTTACCTGCTCCGGGTATGCCTGTTACCCCTATGACCTGGGCCCTCCCGGCCCTCTTAGCCAGGTATTCTAGGAGGATGGCGCTCTCCCTGTCAATGTTCTCAAGGTATGTTAGTAGTCTCCCCAGGGCCCTGAGGTCCCCCTCTTCTACCCGCTTGAGGAGGCGCTGGTACTTTTCAGGGAGGCTTTCTGCCACAACCGCTCCCTCCGCGTCTCTCCTTATTATGTCCTGCTAGGATATTATAGTGGGAGGACCCGACGGTATGAACTACGATTGCATAGTAGACGATGTCCCCGCAATAATGGCGAGGCTACCTCAAACGGTTAGGGCCAGGCACTACACTACAAGCCTGGTAGCCGGGGAGGTTAGGGACAGGGAGTCAAGCCAGGGGCTAGAATTCATGGTCGAGGCAGGCCTACTGGAAGTGAGGGACCCCCGAG
>JALVJB010000043.1 GCA_027034115.1 Acidilobaceae archaeon
TCTACCAGGCCTTCATCAACAAGCTCCAGGAACCATGCGATGACGTTACCAGTGCTTATACTGTCGAGTCCTAGGTCGTCCACAAGCCTGTTGAAGTACAGGACTGGGTCTAGCTCGAACACGCCTGTAGCGGCCCCCAGCATGGCCAGGTTCTCGTATTCGGGCTTGACCAGGAACTCCCAAGCCTTATACTTACCCTTAGCATACCTCGCGCACCTCACCGGGCATGACTTGCCGTGTAGGAACCAGGGAGGATCAACCTCCCTCTTCTTAACCTCATCGCCTCCAAGCCTCTCAGCGAGCTCCAGAGGAACCCAGGGCTTCCTGAAGTTATAGCTCGGGCTCATGCCGACCTGGCTCGAATAGACTAGCGCGTTAGTCGTGCCATACCGGCGTAGATCCTCGTAGCGGGGGCTCTCCGAGAAGTGCTTATACCACTCCTTCCCCAGCCTCTCAAGAGCCTCCGGATGCTTTACGCGTGGCTTACTGGAGCCATGTACCACTATAGCCTTAAGCCTCTTGGACCCCATAACTGCTCCTAGCCCACCTCTACCCGCGGCCCTCTCCTCATCAAACATGATGTTGGCGATGCGTACTAGCCTCTCACCGGCGGGCCCGATAATTGCTACACTGGCGTCCTCCCTAGTCTCCTCGCGAAGAAGCCTTGTCGCCTTCTTAGTATCCAACCCCCATAGCTTCTCGGCGCTCCTAATCTCAGCCTCGCCATCCCTAATCCAGAGATACACGGGATCCCTACTAGCTCCCTCAACTATGACCGCGTTAAAGCCAGCTCTCCTTAACAGGGGGCCGAAGAAGTCGCCAGCACTACTATCATGAATGAGCCTGGTTAGCGGGCTCTTCGACACAACGCTAACCTTACTAGCCCCGGGTATCAGGGCGTTGAAGAAGCCAGCGCTGAACACGAGAACGTTCGCAGGCGACAATGGGTTAGTACCCGGCGGAACAAGCTTGTACACTAGATAGTACCCGAGGCTCTTACCACCCAGAAAGAGCCTGGCAACATCGTCGCCCAGCTCTTCTACCCTAACCTTCCCCCTTGACAGGTCTACCCTTAACAGCCTCAAGCCCTCTAGAACCATTGAGCTGGGCACCCCCAAGACCTATATCTAGTAGGGTGTCCGCCGGGAAAATAATCCCTATGAAGAACAAGCAGTCACTATTATAATGCAAGGGGCCGGTGAGGATACGGCCGTGACCCCAGCCCTCCCAGCGGGAGGGCTATGCGGAGCCGTGTTTCTACCCGAGGCCCCTCCGGGTAACAGTTAGATAATTAGCTTGTACGAGAGCGGTAGGAGCGCTCCAACAACAGCATACGCCAGTGCTACTCCCTGTTTATACAATCCATAGGCGGTAAGGCCTACGCCTATAAGTAGTAATAGTAGTCCTATCGGCGACGTCGAAGCGGACACTAGAGACCTAAAACTCAGGCTCCCCTCGAAGGCGAGTAGAGGGACCCTCAACGTATATGGTAGCAGGCTAGAAGCTCTAACCGCTACCACAGAGTACAATGGAGGCCTATCCGGCGCGGCGAGAACGGGAATGATTATCAGGATAGTATCTAGCCCTGCGGCTATAATGGGCACAAGGAAGCTATACAATGCGGCGGCGAAGGGAGCCTCCATTAATGACGCAAAACTGTGATGCCTCACACCATTCAGGAGTAGGGCTGGAACCGTGATTAGGAATGATATAATGGCGGAGCCGATCCACGCTCCGATATAAAAAGCCGCTGTGAATAGGAACCCGTAGCGCCTAGTGAGATCCCGTATTTCCTCAAAGACCCTCCTCGGCGAGTAGAATATCTTCAGTGGGGCTCCAAGACCCTCCAGGAACGCGCCGATTATCCTTCGAGTCAACGCTAGGCCTCCTCCCCGAGACTATACTATTTTAGAGGCCGATTATGTAAATAGGAGTTGTCCCGGGGACATCTGGGCTAACAGCCCCTCGACGGTAATGGTGCCCTGTCTTGTGCGGGATCATCGGGGTTACAACGAGCAAGAGAGACAACGTTGTAGACGTTATCATAGAAGGATTAAGGAGGCTTGAGTACCGGGGTTACGATAGTGTCGGGATAGCAGTTATCGACGAGCAGGGTACGATCGTGGCGAAGAAAGCGGCGGGCACCATAGATTCCTTCGTGAGGAAGACGGATCTCTCGAGTATTAAGGGTCGGACAGGGATAGGTCATACTCGATGGGCCACCCACGGTCCCCCAACAGACTACAACGCGCATCCTCACACTGACTGCAATGGCAGAGTAGCTGTTGTCCACAATGGGGTCATTAGGAACTTCTCGAGCCTGCGCCAGCAACTCATCGAGAACGGGCACCGTGTCAGGAGCGAGACTGACACGGAGCTTATAGCGCACCTCCTAGAAGAAGAACTCAGGAGGACTACTAGTGGGGTTGAAGCTTTATCGCGAGTATTACACGAGATCCAGGGCACCTACGCTCTGGGAATACTTGTAGCGGGAGAGCCGGATAAGATCTACTTCGCGAGGATGAGGAGTCCCCTCATAGTAGGTATCGGCGACGGTGAAAACGCAATCGCCAGCGACATACCTGCGATAATCAGCCTCACGAGACGGGTACTGGTGCTGGAGGACGGCGAGTTCGGCTACATAACGCCCAACCGGGTAGAGATCTACAGACTCACCCATGGAGGGTATATGAGGGTCCCCCAGGATCTTGTGGTTTCAAGAGTAAAGACCATAGAGTGGACTCCGGAAGCTGCGTCTAAGTCGGGCTACCCTCACTTCATGATTAAGGAGATATTCGAGCAGCCCGAGGCTCTCTACGCTACTCTTAGTGGGTCTGCTGAGGATCCATTGATTAGGGAGGCTGCCAGGATGATCCTAGGTGCTGAGAAGGTTGTAATTGTCGGAGCTGGCACCAGTTACCATGCGGGCTTAGTGCTCGAGTACTTCCTCGCCAAGCTAGCCGGCGTTGTCTCCTACCCGCTAATCGCCTCAGAGTATAAACTGTTGGAAGATGCTATAGGGAGGGATACAGTCGTCGTAGCAGTGAGCCAGAGCGGTGAGACCTTTGACACGTTGGAGGCTGTGAGAGCCTTTAAGGAGCGGGGAGCGTCTATCATAGGAGTCACTAATGTGGTCGGTAGCGCTTTATCTCGTGAAGCTGATCTTACATTATACACAAGGGCTGGCCCAGAGATCGGCGTCGCAGCTACGAAGACATACCTAACTCAAGTTCTACTACTCGAGCTACTGGCAATATTCGCTGCAGAGATAGGTGGGCGCTACGATTCCTCGACTACGAGAGACTATCTCGACGTGCTATCGAAAGCGCCTATCACTGCTAAAGACTCGATTGAGGTAGGCGACCCGGAGGCGAAGATCCTGGCGAGGAGGCTTGTCAAGCCCAGCATGTATATCATAGGTAGAGGTCTGGGCGCGATGCTAGCCAGGGAGGCTGCGTTGAAGATAAAGGAGATCGCTTATCTTCACGCTGAAGCCTATCCTGCGGGCGAGAGCAAGCATGGTCCTATAGCTCTGGTAGAGGAGGGGTTCCCCGTATTCGTTATAGCCACAAGGGATAGCCCGGAAGTAGCCGGTAATGCCGTGGAAATGCGAGCTCGGGGGGCATGGGTCCGGGTTGTTAAGCCAGCAAATTATGAGCTAGAGCTACCCTCAGACGTGGAAGTACAGGCTACCCCGCCAGTCGAAAGCCACCTATTGGAACCATTCAGCATA
Organism: Acidilobaceae archaeon; assembly: GCA_027034115.1. Taxonomy (GTDB): domain Archaea; phylum Thermoproteota; class Thermoprotei_A; order Sulfolobales; family Acidilobaceae; genus Thermodiscus. The sequence continues at coordinate 3,734 of JALVJB010000043.1, forward strand.
ATCCCCTTCTTCCAACTCCTAGCCTACCATACGGCTGTCAGTAGAGGCTATGATCCCGACAAGCCCCGGAACCTTGCGAAAACAGTCACCGTGGAATAGCCTAATCCACGGAGGTGAGCGTGGAAATGGTCTGGGTTGGAGTCCTCGCGGGTGGATGGGGTAAGAGGCTTGGTCCTCTAACCGAGTCCAGGCCTAAGCCCCTGTTACGAGTAGGTGGTAAGAGGATCATTGATTATACCCTGGAGCAGGTCCTCGAAGCGAGACCCTCCAGTGGAGTCGTAGTAGTTCACCCGGCAATAGCGAGGCTCAATGGAGTCCCCAGCCCCCTGAGAGTCGTCGCGCAGGAAGGCCCAGGCCTTAAATCAGCGATAAAGACTGCTCTAAAGTATGCCGACGACGACGTTGTGGTCCTATCATTCACAGGGTACCTCTCCCGGCCAAACACGATAGTATCAAGCCTACTAGAATACTACACGGTCTCAGACTACCAGCTAGTAATGGCCCTAGCCCCAGTGTCTAGCGGCCTCGAGACCTTCGGGTTCGCAAGGCTAGGGCTGGGAGGCCGGGTTGAGAAGGTAACAGAGAACCTCGAGGAGTGGAGGGCCGGCCGGGGCTACGTCTTCGCAGGAGTACTAGCGGGTAAAAAGAGCCTGGTGGGAAAGCTGGCAGAAGAGGGCTTCATAAATGGAGTAAACCTCCTAGCAGCGAAAGGCCTCGTAGGCGGCTACATCTGGGAAGGAGACTGGCTCGAAATAGCATACCCCTGGGACTTGCTCGAAGCACCACGCCTCCTAATCCCCAGATACGAGACAGCTATTCGAGAAGGAGCAGAAGTAGCAACTACTGCGCGTATAGGGAGGGGCGTCATAGTTGAGCGTGGAGCCTACATTGGGGAGAATACAGTTGTGATCGGCCCCACCTATATAGGGACAGACTCTTTGATCGGCCCCAATAGCGTGATCGGCCCCGGCACCATCATAGAGGAGGGCTCCCGCATTGGCCCTCTCGTGGTGCTAGAGAATACAATAGTGATGGCTGGTGCAACCGTGGGCGCCGCCACGATAATGAGTGGCGGCGTGGTAGGAGAGAGAGGCCAGGTTGCACCCCACGTGGTAGGTGAAAAAGGCCGGCTCGACGAGCCTCCAGAATGGGCAGTACCCTTACTAGAGGGTAGGAGGCCGAGGAACCTGGTAATGGGCCCTCTAGTCCGCCCGGGCTCGAAGGCGACCTCGCCGTGCATACACCTCCGGCCCGGAGAGCTAGTATAGCCGGAGCTAGGATCCCCCACAGTATAACACTTGGGGCTGGCCCGCCCGCCTCACCGCTTTGGCCCCACATCACTACCATGATTATTCAGCCCGGTCCACCCCATAGACCCTAGTTGTGGGGTGGACTATCGCTCAACGGCGGGCGGGCCAGGAAAGGGTGGTGATAGTGGAGAAGCCTAAAAAGAGATGGTTCCTCGGACGCCACCTCATGTTGAAGAAACGATACGCCGATAAATTACTCAGTGGCGAAAAGAGGGCAACAATTAGGCTTGGCGTTGTGAGGGTGAAGTACCCGGAACTAATCGTTCACAGCGGGGGTAGGCCCGTAGCCAAGGTACGTGTTAAAAACATACGTGTTAAGAGGGTAAGCGAGCTAACCGATGATGACGCAAGGCTCGATGGGTTTCGGACAAGAGAAGAACTATTAGAGGAGCTGAGAAGGGTCTACGGCTCTATATCGCCCGACGACCCCGTTACAATAATCGAGTTAGAGCTAGTTAAGAGAATAGAGGGAGAGGACGAGGATCCCTACAAGGGCCTCGAGCCCGCTGATATTGCCAGGATAGCCCTCCGGTACCTACAGGACGAGTTGTCTGAGGAGGAGAAGAGAATTCTCCTCGACCTGACCAGGACCAATAG
>JALVJB010000044.1 GCA_027034115.1 Acidilobaceae archaeon
TAAGCGTGCTAGAATACTTGGAAGCGTATCGAGGGGTCATACCCGGGCTGGAGGGCATTATCTTGGAGGAGTGCGGAATATTAATGGATACTGGAGGCGAGCTTGTAAGAGCTACCATTGAGAATTGCAGAGATATGATCAGCCTGCTACTAGGACTAAAAATATGGAGAATCTAGTTTTTATTTTTCCCTCTTTATCCAGAGTATCTCACTGTTTAGGGTTTAATGGGTACTTTACAGCCCGTTTTCCTATGGGCTAGAAGCTCTCTGGGATTCTCTATTTTTCCGAGTTGTTTTAAAGCCAGCTTGTATGCTTCACGGAGAGGGATTCCTTCGCGGAGAGACATGTATTCCGCAAGCTCGGCGCTCCAAGCCCCGGTTTCCAGCGCCGCTTCCTCGGCCCGTCTCACGTCAATTCTCAACCCCTCAAGCACGTCGGCCATCACTGCTAGCGAGGAGGTTAGGGTCTCCATGGCCTCGTAGAGGCACGGGTTCGCTTCTTGCAAGTCAAGGCTGTAACCGCTGGGCAGCCCAGCCATTATCGACTTAAAGGCGGCACTACAACCGATTACTCGCTTAGCCTTCCCTATTAGGGCTTCCAGGGTCACCGGGTTCTTCTTATGGGGCATAATGCTGCTAGTCGCTATGTGCCTAGCTGGCAGGCTCATTATGTTATAGGGCGGTGACTGGTATGTGATTATGTCAGCAGCTATTCTCGCTAGCTCGGCTAGGATCAGGGATGCAGCGTCTACCGCGGCTGCCAAGTCCATCCTGGAGCCGGCGGCGTATATGGTTGACTTCAGGGTTTCTCGGAAGCCCAGGGAAGCGTTTAGCTCTCCCGGGTCGATGGATGCTAGGGTGCCCGCTCCAGCGCCCGCTCCTAGGGGTCCCCTGTTTACTAGGTTGTGTGCTGCCTGGAGGAGTGTCTTGCCCGTCTCTACCGCTTGTTTCCAGGCTTCTAGCAAACACCCAATTGTTCCTATCTGGCTGGGTATCCTATGGGTGAATAATGGTATTAGTGTTTCCGAATTTTCTTCTAGCGCTAGCTTGTTTATTGCTTCGAGGATTTTTCCTGTTAGGCTTATTGATTCCTCGAGTTTATCCCTAGTATAGAGTCTTAGGGCGGCTGAGACGTGGTCGTTCCTGCTTCTCCCTATCCATATCCACCTGCTCTCCCCACCTGTTATTTCCTCGAGCTTGTCTTCGACCCATTCGAATACGTCCTCGTAGCCGCTCGAGGGGAGCGGCTCGTCTTCGAGGATCCCTAGGGCTTCCACTACTTTCTCTGCAACGGTTGGCGGTATGATGCTTTTACTGGCTAAGTGGAGTGTGTGGGCTTTCAGTATTTCTAGTACGTAGTGCTTTATGTAGCGGTCGTGGGCTAGGCTTGACGAGTATGTGTAGACGAGGTCTGAGGCGTCGCCTTCATTGATGCCTACTATGCTCCTGTACCTCAACCGGCCTGCACCTTCGCCGGGCCATGCGCTTCCCTCACCGTTTTCTTCCTGGCCCATGCTGTGTAGAGGCTGTGCATTGTGTAGATCTTGATGAAGCCCGTCGCCTCCTCTGGGCTGGGATACCAGCCCTTATTGTAGTCTATTAGGCTCTCGCTGTAACTGGTGTAGACAGGTTTCCTAGATACTACTTGGAGGGAGCCCTTGTAGACTTTCAGGTTCACGGTGCCGGAGACGTACTTGTTGGCCGATTCTATGAAGGCGTCGAGGTGCTCTTTTAGGGGCTCCATCCATAGGCCTTGGTAGACGAGGTCCGTCCACTCCCGGTCAGCTAACTGCTTGAACCTGTACTCCCTCGGGGTATACACTGCTTTCTCGAGGTCCTT
>JALVJB010000045.1 GCA_027034115.1 Acidilobaceae archaeon
GTCAGGTATGAGAAAGGAGTACTAAAGCCCCTGGAGCCTTTAGAGCTTCGAGAAGGCGAGGAAGTCAGGATTCAAGTATTACCGGAGGAGTTTCCAGAATTAGTAGATAAGGTAAGCGTAGAGGCTAACGGGAACGTCGATGAGACTCTTAGGGAGGCCCGTGAGCGTTGGAAGAGGTGGTATTAGACTCCAGTGTTATAATCAAGAGCATCATGAAGCCGGGCCGCTGGCTACCCGGGGAAGTCTATAAGAGGGAGCTGGAAACCCATTATAAGGCAAGGACGCTTGTGAAGACGCTTAAGTCTAACAATATAACTGTCCTAATCCCGTATCCAGTAATAGTAGAGGTTGGAGCCGTCATAGCAAGGCTCGCGAGCAGAGAGCTAGCGGAGAGAGTAGTTGAATCTCTCAGAACAACCAAGAATTATATTGTCGTATACGAGGAAGAGTACAGGGATAAGGCGTTGAAAGCTGCCCTACTCACGGGCTCCTCGGGATTCGACGCTTACATCATAGGCCTAGCTTGGAGTCGCGACGCCCTCCTCATTACTGACGATGAACCTATGAGCAGGCACGCGGAGGCACTAGGAGTGAAAGTAGTCCTACTACGTAGCACAAACGTCGAAGATACAATGAAACAACTCCATTGAATAAATGAATTGTTGGATTATTCTATATTATGCAAATATAGCTATCGGGGCTAAGAGAGGCGTCTGCAACGTTTTGCGGTCTCGTCTATCGGCGCATTCAACACTGGTTTTATGATGTTTTAAAGGTGTCTGGTGGCGGGCCCGCCGGGATTTGAACCCGGGACCTCCGGCTCCGAAGGCCGGCGCTCTGTCCTGGCTGAGCTACGGGCCCTTTTGTTGCTGTGCCCTGTTGTCTTGTTGTTTGTCGGGGTTTATGGGTTGTGGTGTATTGTTTATTAATGGATCAGTTGGTGTGATATATCGGGTGTTGGTATGTGTTGGAGGGAGTTATAAGTCGGCGGCCGTGGGCTATCATCGTTATATGGCTTGTAGTCGTGGCTGTTGCATCGCCGTTGGCTGCTAGTATTAATAGTGCTGTGAAGACTAGTCAGGAGCAGTTCCTGCCCTCGTCTGCTGAGAGTGTCCGGGCTGATAAGGCTCTCGGGGAGCTTGCTGGTGGTAATGCTACTCGTGGTTCTCCCGACTATTTGCTGGTGGTCTCTGGTGTGCCGGTGAGCTTTGAGTCCTATGCTAGGTTGAAGCCATGGTACTTTGGCTTGGGGATTCGCGGGAATGCTAGCCTCATGTCTTGGATCGATATCGTTGCTAGTGTTGAGGCTAGGATGAGCGAGGGGTATAGGAGGGGAGTTAATGGTAGTGTTAGCCTTGTAGAGGGGCTCCTCGGGGTTGCCCAGACCTATAATGAAACCCTGAAGGCTGTCTCGGGGCTGGGCGCGCTCGTCAATGCTAGCGACGTGGTCTATGATAGATACCTTGACCTGAGAGGTGCTGGCAGGGCTGTTAACGCTACCCTCCAGGCCCTGGACTTCTCCTGTAACAAGGCTCTCCCCGCGATCGCCGGAGCATACCTTAACGTTGTTAGGAGTGAGGCCCTCCTGGAGGCTGCGACAGACGCCTATACTAACCCGCCGCTAGGCCAGGACGATATCGCAGTCGTCGTCAAATACTCCAACGTGACGGGGCTACACCCCTTAGACCCAGGCCTCATAGCCCTAGTCTACAACTACACCATGAGCCACGGGGGACCCTCAGGGTTCAACAACACCCTAGCAGCAGAGCTAGCAGGCCAGGCCGCATGGAACCTCCTAGCAAGCCACGGAGCGCCAGCCGAGGTCAAACCCTACTTCGACGCCGCATTGAAGACTTGGATACAACTGGTATCCAATGACACCGACCACAGACCCCTTATCAAGGAGGCGCCGAGCCTCGAGGAGGGCCAGCTCTTACTAGCGCAGAGAATAGCCGGGCTAGAGTCGAAGGCTAAACCAGGAATAGGACAGGCGGTCACAGGAATACTAGCGTCCAGTATGCCTCAAGAGGCTAAGCCCATAGTGGAAGCAGTGGGAGCCGCTGTTGTCCGTGCAAACTGCACCGCTACCCCGGAGGTAGGGGAGAACGCTCTAGCCAGGGTCCTAGTAGAGCAGGGGACCCCCGAGAATATTGCGGCTAGGCTGGCTAAAGCTGTTGTCGAGGGCAGCCTCGAGAAGATGGAGGCGGCCAGGCTCGCCGTGGAGACCGTGGCAACTAAGGCGAATAAGACGCTGGACAATGCCACCATAGAGGCGATAGCCAAGCTGATAGCCGAGTATGACCCCGATGGTAAGGGCTTGACCGCTAGCCCATACGGCCTAGCAGGCCTGCTAGTAGCGGAGAAGGCGGGGGCTAGCCTAGGGAACGAGACCCTCACAGCCCTCCTACACGCGAAGGACCCCGAGGAGGCCAGCCTAATAGTGACGCAGGCGATACTCGCAGGGAAGCCTCGGGGAGAGAAGGCTCTGGGCCTTCTACGCCTCCTAGCAAAGGCCGGACTCCTAGGCGCCCCTAAGTCCCAGATCCTAGAGAAGACGCCCGACCTACTGGCAGGGCTAGTGGCGAGTCATGCCGGCAACATCACCGTGGAGCAGGCTAAGGCCCTCGGAGCGGCGGCCGTCAGGGTCGTGTCGGGGGAGGCCACGGTCGACGAGGAGGCTAGAGTGCTGACTAATGAGAGCCTACGCCGAGTATTCGACAACATCACTAGCAGGCTAAGAGGGACCCTCATAGAGAAGGATGGAAACGGGTTCCTAGTAGCGTTGGAGCCGAAGGCCAACACCACCGAGGCTAGGGTTTCCATTGCGAGGGAGGCTAAGAAGGAGTTCGTCGAAGGCCTCAACAAGCTCGGGTACAAGGCTAAGGTGCTCTTGGGTGGCAACGAGTACATGCACTATGAGATGAGCGAGTACGCTGAGAAGGACATTAAGAAGAGTGATAGGCTCAGCATGGTCTTCGTAATCATAATACTAGCCTTGATAATGGAGAGCATAGCTGCAGTATTCCTACCCTTCATAGGCATAGGTTTCGGCCTCATGACCAGCCTGGCAGCCGCCTTCGTCCTAGCCAAGGCTGGCGTAATAGACGTGACAACGCATAGCAGGACTATAATGTTCACCACCGGCCTGGGGCTGGGCATAGACTACGCCGCATACGTGTCTAGAAGGTTCAGGGAGGCCGCCTCTAAGGGGCTCTCCAGTAGGGACGCGGCTGTCGAGGCATACAAGGCGAGCCTGCGCCCGGTTATAGCTGGTGCGACCGCTGCTATGATAGGCTTCGGTAGCATGCTACTCGCCTGGGACTTCCCCTTCATATCTAGTATCGGAGCCGACGTGCCACTGACAATATTCTTCGTGATGATCGCTAGCCTGACCTTCATACCAGCACTCCTAGCCTATGTCGGCGAGTCGAGGTGGTTCTGGTGGCCCAGGCACCCCGTGGAGACGAGGAGGGAGCCCAGGTTCCTGGGGGCTGGGAGGTGGAGTGCGAGGCACCCCTGGGTACTCATAGGAATAGCTGTAGTACTAGCCGCCCTCGCAGGAGTAGTGATGTACGGGTTCCAGGGTAGCTATAACATAGCATTGAACCTCCCGCCCAGCTCGGAGTCCCGCCACGCCATAGACTACATCAACACGCACTACGATGCGGGAGTACTGTACCCTGTTACCATTGTGGCAAGTAGCCACGATAAGGCCGTGGAGATAGCTGGGAAGGTTTCGAGCCTACCCTGCGTCTCCAGAGCGAGCGTTGAGAAGGGCTACCAGGGCAGGGTTGTGACAGTGATAATGTCGGTAGACCCACTCAGCAAGGAGGGCGTCGACTGCGTCGCCAAGATCCGGAGTGTAGCCCACAGTATCGACCCCGGCAGCCTCGTAGGCGGTATGAGCGCGGTGAACCTGGACTTGTACAACCTCATTAACGACAGGTTCTACCATAGGGTATACCCTGTGGCGATAACCCTAATGTTCATAGTCTTCCTAGCAGTCTACGGCGGCCTGATAACAGCTGTGTCAGCAATACTAGCGGTCGTAATCGCGGCCTACGCTGGCTCCGCGCTCACAGTACTGGTCTACGAGAAGCTACTCGGGACCAGCGTGCTATGGTACCTGCCAGTAATAGTGTTCACCGCTATACTAGGAGTCGGGATGGACTACAACAGCTTCTACATCGCGAGGGCCCGCGAGGAGTGCATAGTCGAGTGTAGCAGGGAGGCGGTTGCGAGGAGCATAGCCCTCGCAACCCCCACAGTCCTTGGACTGGCGACGATAATGGCTGGAGCATACGTGGGCCTAGCACTAGCCTCGAGCCCCGGCCTGAGCATGATGGGGACAGCCCTGGTCTTCGGCGTGCTACTAGCGGGCTTCTACGCAAGCCTACTACTAACGCCTCCACTCATAGCCTTACTGGGCCGGGCGAGCTGGTGGCCCTGGAAGCCTGGAAGGGAGGGGGAAGCCTAGCCCCCCTCCACTATAAGTATCCTGGAGGCGCACTATCGTGAGGCGTGGTGCCGGGCGAGTGGCCAGTAGGAGCGACCCGATGCGCTACAGGATGCGGTTCCTAATACTAACAATACTAGCCATAGGGCCTAGCCATGGCTACGACATAGCTAAGAGGATCCAGGAAGTCACAGCGGACACGATAAAGCCCAGCCCCGGGAGCATATACCCAGTACTCCACGAGCTAGCCCGGGAGGGTCTAGTAGAGGAGGAGACCACCATAGTCAGGGGGAGGGCCAGGAAGATCTACAGGCTCACTAGGAAGGGTATGGAGTACATTGCAAGGGAGCTGGACCTATTCACGGAGATAATCAATAGAATACTCGCCATAATAACCGAGGCCAGGCGTAGCCTCCAGGAGAGACTACAGGGCGAGATAGGGGGCTGTGTCCCCCCAAGGATACTGGAGGGCCTGGAGAAGCTGAGGGAGAGCCTGGACGCCTACATCAGGGCTATAAGGGAGGAGGGCCAGATCTGCGAGGACTAGGCCCTCGTAGAGGAATCCCTCAGGCTGGGCCTCTCCTCACAGCCAAGGGAGGCTTGGAGGTAATACCATTCATCATCGGGCTATTACCGTTACTCTTCCTCCCCCTGGTTTATGAGGGACCCCCACTTGCGGGTGTATAGAACCATGACCATATAGTTCCTCTTGGCGGCGTCCGGCTCCATGCAGCCAGTGGACTCCACGCTCCCATCCTTCATCACGGCCACGATCCTCTTCCAGCCCTCCGGCCTGTCACAGTCCTCAAGCCTTACCTCCGACACGTAGCCCAGGTGGGCCTTCCCCTCAAGCTCTATTATCCTAGGGTTCACCAGCTTCTCATCGGCCAACCTCGCCGCACCCCTCATCATAATGGCCAGCTAGCTCTGAATGTATAAAAGAATGGTTAATACTCCCGAGGCCCCAGCCAGTGAGGAGGGTAAGATGAGATGCCCGAGGAGGAGAAGAAGAAAAAGAAGAAGATGAGGATGACTATGCCCAAGAAGAAGGAGGACATTGAGAAGGTCGTGGAAGAAGTCGCCGAGAGGCATGGCCACGAGCACGAGCACCACCATCACCACCACG
>JALVJB010000046.1 GCA_027034115.1 Acidilobaceae archaeon
GCGCCTGGTGGGTTTAGGGCGCCGCACTTCCTGCAGACCATTTTGTTGAGTACTCTCCTCTCGACTATTGCTATTAGCTCTGGATCGGTTATCGGCATGGCTCTTCCCTCCCCCGGGCTTGCGGGTTGTTGTTTCTCGGCCTTTAAACCCTTGCCTTGCCTGGATGACCGGTGGCGTTGTTATTCTTTACCTCTCTATTGTACGTTTCTTGTTGTCGGGGTGTGTGGGTGTGCCTGTGGAGATTCCCTTGGATAAGATTTGTGTTCGCACTGGTGTGCTGTGTCCTAGGTGTCAGTCCCTGGTTGACCGGGGATTGTATAATGACTTGGATATCCGTGTTATGAGGGCGTTGCTTGAGGTTGAGAGGAAGTATCGTGATACGAGGATTAGGTTCGTGAAGGCTTATAGGATCGATGATATTGTCTACGTGCTCGTCGAGTCCAGCCCTGGAGTCCCGGCGAGCCTTGGGGCTGATATCAGGAGGCACCTGGATGTTGAGGGTGTGGAGAGGGTTCTCGTGGTCGAGTATAGGGCTGATAAGAGGAGGCTTATCGAGGAGATTATCGCCCCCTACAGGGTTATTGGTATTCAGGAGGCGTTCCTGCCCGACGGCGGGGAGGTGGTTATTGTTAAGGTTCCCGTTGAGGCGAAGAGGCTCCTTGAATCGATTAAGGGCAGGTATATTCTCAGGCTGGCGGAGAAGCTGTTGGGAAAGCAGGTCTATATCGAGTATGTTGAGTCCAGCGAGGCTCCATTGAAGCCGGAGTGGCTGGGCTTAAAGAAGCCTGATGTTAGGGGCCTGCTGGATAGGCTTGGCTAGCCGAACCAGGCGTCTAGGCCTACGTGCCTTGCCCGCAGGTTCTCCCTGTAGGCTTTCCTGAGCCTCTCTATGGCTCTCTTTACACGTTCCGGGTTGAAGTCGTGCTCCTCGACTAGTATTCTCCGGATAGCCTCGGGGTCCGGCTCCCTGAACTCTATCTTGTAGTTGTCGGTCACCCTTGGGTTGAGGAAGTAGTTGAATATCTCTCTTATATTGTACTGTGGTAGCCTGGCCTGGATGAATTCTAGGGCCTTCTCAACGTCCCTGTGGGTCTTCACGAATGTTAGAGCGGTTTTAGGCCCGTACCCGGGTACTCCGCCGGGGTTGTAATCGGTTCCCAGGAGTATTCCTATCACTATCAACTGCTCCCTGGTTATCCCGAGGGTTTTCAATAGTTTGTCCAGCTCGATGACCTCTGGCTTTACGATTACGTAGACGTCCTTCCCAGGGAGCTTTCTTCTGCCAGTAATGGTGAGGTTACGCGCTAGCCTGGGAGCGCCGAAGAGGAGGCTGTCGTAGTCCTGGCTGCCCGCTGCCCAGGCGTCGCCCTTAGCGGCGATGTAGGCGGCTTGGGCCTCCCCCTCTTCCGGGGCCTGGACCCATGGGATGCCCATGGCGTCTAGCAGCCTCTTAGCGTCTTCGACCATGTCCTGGCTTAGGTGGATTGCTTGCATCGCGTACTTTCTAGCCTCCATCCTCCTACCCGTGGCTCTGGCTTCCTGGAGCTTCTTCTCGGCCTCCTCTTTCCTCTTGAACCGTTTCTCTAGCTCCTTCTTCTTCAGCTCCGGGGGTTTACCATCGAAGACGTAGACCGGCTTGACCCCCTCCTCTGCCAGGTTTATGGTCCTGTAGAAGAGGCCGGATAGGTGGCTCGTGACCCTGCCCTGCCTATCCATTAGGGGGGTTCCGTCGGGCTGTCTTATGGCGGCGAGGAACTGGTATAGGGCGTTGTAGGCGTCTAGAGCTACTATCTTGCCTTTCAGGGCCCTGAGGTCTACCTCCATCCGGGCCTCGGGGGGTATTAGTTCTCTAAGGTTTACTCCCATCGAGGGTCCCCCAAGGGTTAGATTGTTTTGAGGACGCTTATGAGGAGTTCCTCCTTGCTGGGCTGGGTCGCTATGTAGCCGAGTATCTCTAGTGTCATGAGCACCTTGGCCAGGTCTCTCCTAGAGACCGATTCGCCCCTGCGATTCAGGTCGGCTATGAGGTCTGACTCTGCTACGGGGACTTCTCCTTTCTTCGATAGTCTCTGGAGGGACTCGTATACGGTGTTTATCAACGGCTGCGGGGTCCACACGCTCAAGGACTCACACCTCCCCGTTAGATGTACCAGCGTTGAGGGGTAAAGAGTATAGGGACCCCTAGGGAGCCGTGGGCTAGAAGGTTAGTGTCGGAGCCCTCTCCCTCTGCTGGCTCGGCTTTATCTGCCTCGCGGTTTCCAGCCACTTGTGGTAGTACTCGATCATCTGCCTCGTCACGCTAGGCTTCACCTTCATTAGAGCCTCTTCGAAGTGCTTCATGGCGACATACCTGGCGTCTAGGTTCTCCCGGAGGGCGTGCATTGCCGCCTCTCTAACTAGCGCTGCCAGGTCAGCGCCAGTATAGCCTTCAGTTCTCCTGGCTAGTTCCTCTAGGTCTACGTCCTCGGCTAGAGGCACGTTTCTGGTGTGGATCCTGAGGATTTCTATTCTCCCCTCTAGGTCTGGTGGCGGCACGTAGATCAGCTTCTCGAGCCTCCCAGGCCTCAGTAGTGCCGGGTCTATTATGTCGGGCCTGTTAGTCGCCGCTATGACGACGACGTCGGATAAGTCTGATATGCCGTCTATCTCGGTCAGTAGCTGGCTGACGATCCTCTCTCCAACCCTGCTCCCTATCTCCGTTCCCCTGACGGAGGCGATGGCGTCTATCTCGTCGAAGAATACTACTGCTGGAGAGTACTGCCTCGCCTTCCTGAATATCTCCCTTATCATCTTCTCGCTTTCTCCAACCCACTTACTCAGCACTTCCGGGCCTCTCACGGCGATGAAGTTTGCCCCGCTCTCTGTTGCCACGGCCTTTGCCAGGAGCGTCTTACCGGTGCCGGGTGGACCGAAGAGTAGTATGCCCCGTGGCGGCTTTATACCGAGCCTGGCGAATGCGTGAGGGTATTTTAGGGGCCACTCTACGGTCTCCCTCAGCTCCTGCTTGGCCTCGTGGAGCCCTCCTATGTCGTCCCAATGTACTTCTGGTATCTCTACTTGTATCTCTCGTAGGCCGCTAGGGGTTATCTCCCTGAAGGCTGACATGAAGTCCTCCATCTTTACAACCATTTTCTCTAGTACTTCGACGGGTATTCTCTCCTCCTCGATATCGATTTCCGGCAGGTATCTCCGGAGGGCGTGCATTGCCGCCTCTCTAACTAGCGCTGCCAGGTCAGCGCCAGTATAGCCTTTCGTTATTTCGGCGAGCATCTCTAGGTCTACGTCCTCGGCTAGAGGCATGTGCCTCGTATGGATCTGGAGTATCTCCAGCCTCCCCTGCTTGTCCGGGAGAGGAACCTCTATCTCTCTATCGAACCTGCCAGGCCTCCTTAGAGCCGGGTCCAGGGCGTTGGGCCTGTTAGTCGCCGCTATCACGACGACTTGGCCCCTGCTTGAGAGGCCGTCCATTAGTGCTAGTAGCTGTGCCACGACCCTCCTCTCGACCTCCCCGGCGACCTCATCCCTCTTTGGTGCTATTGCGTCTATCTCGTCGATGAATATTATGCTTGGAGCGTTCTCCTCAGCCTCCTTGAAAATCTCCCTAAGCCTCTGCTCACTCTCACCATAGAACTTACTCATAATCTCCGGCCCGTTAATCGCTATGAAGTATGCATCACTCTCTGTTGCAACAGCCTTAGCTAGCAGGGTCTTACCGGTGCCGGGTGGCCCGTAGAGGAGTACGCCCTTCGGAGGTTCAATGCCTAGCCTCGCGAATAGCTCCGGATGCCTTAGGGGGAGCTCTATGAGCTCCCTCACCTTCTCTATAACGTTGCTCAGGCCGCCAATGTCTTCGTAGAATACTCTGGGTACTTGGCTCGGGCTTAGAGGCTTGTTTAGCACCTCGATGGTGGTCTTCTCTGTTATGATCACGGGTCCCCGGGGCTTTGTAACAACTACTGTGAAGGGCATGCCCTGCCCTAGGACGGGTACCTGGATTATATCTCGCTCTACTACCGGTATGCCTATAAGCCTCCTCTTAATGTACTTCCGGAAGCTCTCATCGTGCACTGACGACTGGCTCATGGGGGCAAGCTTGACCTTTACCGCTGGCTGGACCTCCGCCTTCCTAACAACTACCTTGTCTCCAACATTCACGCCAGCGCTCTTCCTGAGTATCCCGTCCATCCTGATTACTGCTCTACCGTTATCCTCCGGGAGGCCAGGCCATACTATCGCCACGGTCTTCCTCTTACCCTCTATCTCAACAACATCACCAGGCCGTAGGCCTAGCTCCTTCATCGTCTGAATGTCGATCCTAACCCTCTTCCTCCCGGTGTCCCTGCTCCTAGCCTCCTCTACCCTGAGGATGACTTCCTTGTAGGGTTTACCCTCTCCTTGCTTTCCAGCTGCCAATTCCTAGTGACACCCCTCCTAGTAGCTAACCCCGAGAAACCTACTCGGTAACAGGAGGCTATAAACAAGGGCGTAAGTACATGGTTATAGGGAGGAGTGGCTCGAGGCCTAGCTGAGCCTGTGAACGGTCTCGACCTCTACCTCCTCAACACCGTCTACACTCTTTATCAGCTGCTCGAGGGCTTCAGTCCCGCCCTCACTCTCCTCTGGTATGGCGATAATGACCTTGAGCGCCTTCAGGCCGAAGGCTATCGGCTCCTCCCCGCTGCCCATGACCTCATAGTTCTCGGGTAGCTTAGCCTTAATCCTCTCCAGGAGCTCCCCGGGCTGGATATCGACACTGTTGGGGAAGACCTTCAACACGACCGCTACCCTAGCCACCCCTACTCGCCTCCGCCTAATACTAGGGCCCCGTGAACCCGCAGTTCGGGCAGGTGTAGGGGGTCCCCTGAGCCCTGCACTTCTCGCAGCGCCTTATCACTGCTACGCCGCAGTTCGGGCATATGAATACTGTAGCTCTCTCGTTCGGATGTATTATCCTGCCGCAGCTCGTGCACACGGGCGGGGTCACAGGGTCGTAGATGTCTAGCTTCTTCACGGGTACGGCTGACACCCTATCTTCACACCCTCCTAGCACTCCCCGCGCAAGGGATTTATAAGGTATCCCTTCCGATGCCCCTGAAGTATTCTCTTGCCCTCTCCGGGACGCCGGGGAGCAGGATGTAGTCGAATATGCTCCCCCTAGACTCTCTTAGATGGAGCGCCTCCACTATCCAAGAGAACCTCCCGCCAGCATACCCGCTAGCCAGTAACGCGGCCCCGGTGGCACCCTCCTTGGTGATCCTCCCTAGCCTGGGTACGCTTCGGATCTCTAATTGCTCTCCAAGCTTGCCCAGGGCTCTCTCAAGCTCTCGAACGAGGACGCCTGAGACCCCTGTTGTACGGAAGAGCCTGCCGCTCACGTAGATCCTCCTGGGCGGCACGGTGAAAACGGGGAGTAACTGGAATACGTCTTTAACCACTGCTTCAGCAAGCATTCTAACAGCCTCGACCGCGCGAGGGTCCCCCATTGTAGCCTTTTCACCGAGTTCCTCGAGGCTATTAATTCCTGCATAGTAGGAGGCGCCTCCCTGAAACAAGCGGTGCCTGGGGAACCGTGGTTCTAT
>JALVJB010000047.1 GCA_027034115.1 Acidilobaceae archaeon
CACGGATAGGCTTCTCAAGCCCCCTCCCGAGGATCTCGTGGAACTCGAAGACGCCGGGGTCGAGTTCCCTGGCGAGTATCTCGGCGAACCCCCTGAACATCTGGTCAAATACAAGGGCGACTCTACCAGGCTTCTCTCCTTTCCTGAGAGCCTCCGGTTCGGGGGCTAGTGGAGCCTTGCGCACGGCTCTCCCGGCTGGAGCCTCGGCTTTAATGCTGGCTGCTTCCTCGAGGCGGAGGGTTACGGGTTCCCCTTCAACTATTAGGAGAAGGCTTCCTTCACCTTTCCGTAGAGCCGCTATTGCCTCCTCCAGGCTCTTGTAGACCCTAGCCTCTCCCCTCACGACTATGAATACTGTCAACCCGCGTCAGGCCCCTATCAGCGTAAGCCTTAGGCTTCGAAATTTATAACCCATAGGCGGAGCGGTAACCCACGGGTGCATGCTAGGCATGGCTAAGAAGAAGAAAGGCGAGGGCAAGGGCAAGTCCGGCCCGGCTAGGAGCCTTGTAGAGCAGGCGAGGTACAATGTTAGCCTACCGCCGGAGCTCCTGGAAAGAGCCAAGAGGGACCTGAAGAGGGAGAAGTACCTCACGCCGCTGAGGCTCGCCGAGAAGTATAGTGTAACCCTGAGCACAGCCAGGAAAATACTCAAGGCCCTCGAGGAGGAGGGCCTCATAGTGAAATTCGGCAGCAGCAGGAGGGCCCCAGTCTACCTGCCAGCAGACAAGGCGAAGACTCTCCCACCCGGCATATAGCCCTCCTCACCCGGGCTAGTTAAAGGGCGGGGACAGTGCCCTCCCTCCTCATAACAGGCTACACTAGCCTAGACTCTGGCAAGACAATCCTAGCCGGTAGCCTGGTAAGCATACTCCGCTCCAGGGGGCTAGACGCTGTAGGAGTTAAACCCCTAGCGGGGGTTGACGCCTGGGAGTACCCCTGGATACTGAGGGAGATAAGGGATAGGAGGGTAGTCATTAGCGGGGACGCCCTCCGCCTCTACACTGCTAGCGAAGGGGTCGAGGGGCTGGAGACGATATCGCCGATCACGGTAATCATGGCGCCCAGGGACCCCTCAAAGCAGATGTGGCGGCTCCCAGACCCGGAGAAGAGAGAGCCAGTCCTTGGCAGGATAAGCGTGTGCAGGGCTAACAGGGTCGACACTGTGCACTTCGTAAACACTGATGCACTAAACAGGGCCTCTAACGGGATAACGGCTGCAGTACTAGAGGCTGCAGGGAGACTCCAACCACTCCCCCTGAGAGCTGGAGACGACTTCGCCGAGAGAGTCCTCTCCGGGGCCTTCACTGGTGAGGCAGAGTCGTGCATCGCCAGGGTGCTAGCGAGGCATGATTACGTGGTCTTCGAATCCAACAGCGACGTAGCAGTGCCAACACCGTCAGCCCTGGGAGCAGACTGGGTTCTAGTCGTGGCGCCGGGGAGCATCGGCGTGGTGAAAGGGGAGAGGTGGGCGAAGGCGGTGGAGCTACTCGCGGGAACCGGGGGTCTGAAAGCGATCACTGTACGCGAGGTCCTAGCCCTAACGGGCGTCCTAGAAACGTTCCAGCTCCCATTCCTCTATGACCCCATGGAGGGCTACAGGGAGCAGGACCTAGACGCACTCATCTCATACATTACCAGGCGCTAAGAGTAAACCAATAACACTATCAGCGAGGAAATCCTAGTTTGGGGCCGATGGGGTGAGTCGTGCCCGGTAGAGGAGCCCTAAGGAGGGCGGTGACTAGCTCTGGGGTACCCGGAGGCCCCTCTCAATATCTAAGACTTCTATTCCCGGCTTCGCAACATATATAGCAG
>JALVJB010000048.1 GCA_027034115.1 Acidilobaceae archaeon
TACATCCTAAAGATGAAGAACCACCCCATCTACAAGGAGGCATACAAGGGGATAATCTTCTAGTAGAGGGGCCTCCGAGGCCACAACACCTCATACCGGGCACTAACCCAGGAGCCCCCGCAGAGTGGTCTCACACTCAAGACACGGAGCCTAGCCATATCATCCCCGCCGGGGAAGCCCTGGCCGTCGAAGACGCTCCTCCCAGCCCCGAAAACGTAGGGGGCTATCGTGACCCAAACCTCGTCCACAAGGCCAGCCTCCAGTAGAGCGTAGTTGAGGGACCCCCCGCCCTCCACCATGACCCTCCTAACACCCAGCTCCTCGTAGAGGAGGCGCCATGCCTCTACAAGGTCGACCCTACCACTGCCAGCCATAACTATGCGAGCGCCCCTCCTCTCATACGCTAGCAACTCCATGCTTGAATGATCTGTGGTCGTTATCAATACTGCCCCCGGGAGCGAGTAGAGGCGAGCGGTCGGAGGGACCCTCAGGCGGGAGTCGACTACCCCCCGCAGGGGGGTCCTAGAGGGAACCCTCCTAACGGTTAGCCTAGGGTCATCGATTAGAGCGGTATTGCTCCCTACTACTACTAGGTCTGCCCAGGCCCTCACCCGGTGCTGGAGGTCGAAGTCCTCGTGACACGATAACCTGCTATACCCCGTTCTACTGGCTATGCGGCCATCGACAGTCATTGTAGAGAATATTCTAGTGTAAGGCCTCGGCATAACCCTCCCCAGCTCGATTACAACTATCAACTCCGGGCGCGCGATTAAATGTTAGGGGTGCAGGTGGCGGTGGCCTGCAAGGTTTACCAGGAGGAAGCCAGTGTAAGGACTACCAGCAGGTTCCAGGTCCTCGACGTCACGGGTAGGGTTGAAGAGGCTGTCTCAAAGTCGGGAGTGACGAAGGGACTAGCCATGGTCTACGTGCCACATACTACTTGCGGCATCACCATAAACGAGGCTGAGCCAGGGCTAATGGAGGACATTGTGGAGTTCCTGAGGGAGCACACCAAGCCGGGAGCGCCCTGGAGGCACAATAGGATCGACGATAACGCCCACGCCCACCTGGGCCAGTCACTGCTAGGCCACCACGCCTCCATACCGGTCACGGGCGGGCGGTTAAACATGGGGACATGGCAGAGGATACTCCTGGTCGAGATGGATGGGCCTAGGAGGCGGAGGATTATAATCACTGTGATAGGCGAGTAGCCCTAGGGCGGGAAGGGCGGCTGAGGGACCCCCAAGGAGGGCATTAGGAGGCCTGGGAATGGGATGACCACCACCTCGAACCCCGAGCCTCCAGGCCATGGGCTAAGCCTCCTGGGGGCAGATGAGGAGGTGGCGGCTGAGGGACCCCCAATTGGCCATTGAGGACGAGCGTTTCCCCTACGAGGCTTTCAGGCGAGGGCAGAAGGAGCTCGCGGAGGAGGTTAAGAGCACCGTCGAGACTGGCGGGGTACTCGCGGTTAGGGCCCCCACGGGGTTCGGGAAGACTGCGGCGATCATCTACGGCCTACTACTAGCCGGGGCGGAGAGGGTCCTATACCTTGTTAGAACTGTTAACGAGCTTTACCCTGTCATGAGAGAGCTCCGCCGGTTCCGCGAGCCCTTCACCGTCCTATTCAGCGCTAGGAGGACTTGCCCTCTCTTCAGGGGCCCTGAGGGTCCCCCGCCTCCAGAGGACTTCTGGGATAACTGCAGGCTCGCCAGGCTTAAGGGCGTATGCGACTATTACAGGCGGGTAGACAGTGTAGACGAGGAGTCCGTGAAGACGATGCTCCTAGAGGCGGGGGACCCTCCAATACTAAC
>JALVJB010000049.1 GCA_027034115.1 Acidilobaceae archaeon
CCGGCGTCTCCTAGGCCTGGGACTATGAAGTAGTTCGAGTCTAGCTGTGGGTCTAGGGCTAGGGTTACTATTGAGTCTACTAGCCCGGTTGAGGCTAGGTAGCTTACACCGGGCCTAGAAGCTATGACACTCGCTACTATTATGGGGCCTGCGCCCTTCTCCGCCAGTATCTTCGCGGTAGTCGCTATCGTGTAGCCTGTGGCTAGCATCGGGTCTACTATAATTGAGGGTCCCTCGACCCGTGCGGGTAGCCTTGAATAGTATACTTCGACCCTAACGCCTCCTTCCTCCTCTATTCTCTTGGCGGCTACTAGGCCTATGGGGCTTGAGGGGTATAGTTCCGTGAAGCCTTCGAGGAGTGGGAGGCTGGCTCCTAGAACGCCTACGATGAGCGGTGGTTTCTCGGGCTCGGCCTCGACTGCGCTCGCTCCTAAAGGTGTCTTAACAGTGGCCTGCCTCCACGGTAGCTCCCTTGCAGCGTAGACGGCTAGTACTAGTCCCGCTCTCCTCATCCACTCCCTGAAGGAGTCCACGCTTGTCTCCTCGTCCCTCAGCCATCTTAGGATCCAGTGGGCTATGGGGTTCTCCTCCCCCACAATTGTTATCTTCACAGTATGCCCACGCTCCTAGCCCTGCTGGAAGGGGTATTTAGCCCATCTCCCAGCCCCCTTAATCCTCCCGGGAGGGCCAACAGTATTGGACGGGGAGTATGAGAGCATTATCGAGAAGGCTAAGAGGA
This sequence comes from Acidilobaceae archaeon, assembly GCA_027034115.1. Taxonomy (GTDB): domain Archaea; phylum Thermoproteota; class Thermoprotei_A; order Sulfolobales; family Acidilobaceae; genus Thermodiscus. The sequence goes on from JALVJB010000049.1 coordinate 740, forward strand.
TTCTAGAGAAGTACCCCTTATGCGACCGATGCCTGGGGAGAATGTTCGCAGGGCTAGGCTATGGCTGGAGTAACAAGGAGAGGGGTGACGCCCTCAAACGAGTGCTAGTCATGGAGCTCCACAGAGCCGTGCGGGAGGGCGGAGAGGCCGAGGAGAAGGAGTTCGAGAAGATAGCGCCCAACATAGGCTCGCAGGCCTCCGGGCTCTACGAGAAGCTGACTGGGAGAAAACTCGAGCCCCGGGAGTGCGCTATCTGTGGTGGAAGACTGGACTCCTTCATCGAGGAGACCGCTCTCAAGGCTCGGGGCCTCTTGAAAGCCTACGATATATCGAGGTACGTTGTCGGCGCCAGGGTCGACCATGTTATCGAGGAGACCGAGAGGAGGATAAGGGAGGAGTTCGGCCTGGCCTATGGGGAGAGCATAAGGGCTGAGATCCGTAGGGAGATCGGTAAGAGGCTAATGAGTGAGGATGCGCGGCCAGACTTCTCTGAGCCCGAAGCCACCATACTGGTCCACTTCCCCTCCGGCAGGATTGAGCTGCAGGTGAACAGCCTCCTATTGAGAGCGAGGTACTGGAAAAAGGCCAGGTATATCAGCCAGGCCTACTGGCCGAGCCCAGAGGGTCCCCGGTACTTTAGCGTGGAGCAGGCGGCTTGGGGCCTCCTAAGGGCTACCGGGGCCGAGAGGCTGATCCTGCACGCGGCTGGCAGGGAGGACGTCGACGCTCGAATGCTGGGGAGCGGGAGGCCCGCGATCATAGAGTTGAAGGTTCCCAGGCGCAGGCGCCTCACTCTCCGCGAGCTAGAGGAGGCCGCTAATATGGAGGGCAGGGGGCTGGTCGAGTTCAGGATCGAGGGCTTGGCTTCAAGGCGGGAGGTCCGCCTGTACAAGCAGGACTACTCTAGGACTAGGAAGGTGTATAAGGCCCTTATAGCCTTCTCTGACCCCTCTGCCACGGACCGTTTAGGCGAGCTGGAGGAGTTCTTCCGGGATAGGGTGGTGTTGCAGAGGACGCCGCGGAGGGTGCTTCACCGGCGGCCGGATAGGCTTCGTAGGAGGAGGGTTTACGGCGTATCGTGTATCCCTGTCGTGAGGGGGGTCGTGGAGTGCCTTATCGAGGCTGAGGGCGGGCTCTACGTGAAGGAGCTTGTCTCGGGGGACGCGGGCCGTACTAATCCGAGTTTCGCCAGCGTGCTAGGAGTTAATGCTGAGTGCGTCGAACTCGACGTTCTGCTAGTGGAGCACGGAGGGTTTTGAACCCTCTACTTTAAATCCTGTAAGTAGTGGCTCGGAGGATAGGGTGTGGATTAAATGGTGAAGCCGCCGAGGGGCTATAGGCATCGGACTAGGAGGCTGTTGAGGAAGCACGTGAGGGAGAAGGGAGCAGTACCCAAGCTTAGCGTGCTACTCCACCCCTACAAGGTTGGGGACAAGGTTGCGATAAAGATTGATCCATCCTTCCACTACGCGATGCCGCACCGCAGGTTCCATGGTCTCACGGGCACTATAATCGGTAAGAGGGGCCGCGCCTACGAGGTCGAAGTCTACCTGGGTAATAAGAGGAAGATACTCTTCGTCACTCCAGAGCACCTGAGGCCTCTTAAGGCCTAACACCCTCCTCGGGAGAGGGGTCCGAGTATTGGAGAGGAGGATTCTCAGGGAGGAGCCTGTCTCCTACTCGGAGGCTAGGAGGCTCCTTGAAGCTAGGGTCAGGGAGAAAGAGTTCGGCATAATTATAACCATTGACCGGGCTTTATCCTACCTTCGAACCTTCGGAGACAAGGACCCTGACAAGGCTAGGGAGGCTGTTAACAAGCTAGTGGAACTCGGCCTCGACCCCGTAGTAGCTGTTAATATTGTGAACATCTGCCCAGTGGAGGAGGGAGAGGTTAGGAGCATCCTGTCTATGAGGAAAGAGGCGGTTTACGACGAGGAGCTAGTTAAGAAGATCCTGGAAGCTATTAGCGACTACTGCCAATCCGTTTACCCTGAAGAGTAAGGGACCAAGCATTCCTATATTCCCCCCACCCTATTATGAATAAATGTAGCCGAGGGGGCTCCGATGACGAGGAACCCGAGAGACTACCAGAGGCGCTCCAGGCCGGAACCACACCCGGCTGAGCTCGAGAGGAAGGCGATAATTCTAGACTACATGCCCACGGGTTACTACGCGGACCCCCATAGGGAGCACAGAGACAAGCCCATAGCCCAGGCAGTAGGGTTTAGAAGGTTCACACTATTAGACGGTATACCTATAGGTAGGGTAGACCTCTTCGAAGAAGTAACCCTTGCCCGAGAGGTCCCCCGGACAGTAGTAATCCCCCCGGGGCCCAGGAGTCCGAGGCCTAGAAGGGTTACAGCCCTACTCGGATGCCTCCCGGGAGCGGACAAGAGAATCTACTGCCTACCACTCCAATACAAGGATAAGGAGCTCGTCGAGGCGATACGACTAGACTTGGAGTCTGCGGACCCCAGGGTGATAGTACTAGACAAGCCGGAGGCCCTGGCGAGCGTTGCCAAGGAGAAGGGGTTACCCGAGAAGATTCTAGTAGTCCCGAGGAGGCCCCTTAGATACGAGGAGCTATCAGACCTAGCGAAGAGGAACCTCGAGGAAGCTATCGTGAGGATCATTAAGGCTAGGGAGAGGGACTTCGTCGAGTTCTTCAACATCGCACAGCCCATAAACATTAGGCTACACAGCCTGGCACTGTTGAAGGGCGTCGGGAAGAAGACCCTCATTAATTTCCTCAGGATAAGGGCGCAGAAAAGGTTCAGGTCCTTTGAAGAGGTTAAGAGGGCTCTGAAAACAGACCCGGTTGAAGCGCTTAGAGACAAGATACTGGAAGAGATAAGGGGCGAGGCGAAGTACTACCTCTTCATAAAGCCCCCGTCCCCCAATGAACCCTTCCTAGACTACCTCTCTAGAATAGAGAAGTCTAGGAAATGATCGAGCCCCCTCCAGAGGAGCCCCACGGGCTCCGAGCATGGATCCGGGAAGTGTTGAGGAGCCTCGGCAGGAGGCCTAGTCAGAGGCTCAGCCAAGTCTTCCTTGTGGACCCTCGAGGCGTTAGGCTACTCGTTGAGAACTCCGTTTCACTATTAGAGCCTCCGCTAGCCGATCTCGGCACTGGCCCCGGCCACCTCGCCTACTACGTGGCAAGGCGTGGGAAGCCCGTTGTAGGAGTGGAGATAGACCCGTTCCTTGCCGGGGTGGCTGGCAGGATCACGACAGGGTTGCCAGCTGGTATTGTCCTAGGAGACGCTGCCAGGCTCGTGGAGTCTCTAGGCGTCCACGGGATTTTCTCGAACACGCCCTACAAGGCCACTTCGAGGATAATCTCCGGGGCTGCTAGGAATAATTGCATCAGGGGGATGGTCCTAGGCGTGCAGCTTGAGGTGGCTGAGAGGATACTTGCGAAGCCCGGGAGCCGGGAGTATGGGCGGCTAACCCTACTGGTTAGGAGGTATTTCGCTGTGAGGGGTCTCGGCCGGCTCCCTAAGAGCTGGTTTTACCCTGAGCCGGAGGTTCACGGGGGCCTCATACATTTCCAGCGAATCCGGGAGTGGAGCCCTGGGGACGAGTGCTTCGAGAGACTCACTGCCTGCCTCTTCACGGGCAGGAATAGGCTGGCCGATAAAATGGCGGCCAAGTGCACGGGGCTAGACCGAGGGTCCCTCTCGAGGCTTAGGGGGAAGAGGGTTAGGGAGCTTGACGTGGATGATGTGGAATGGTTAGTGGAGGTTGGAGGGTGCTCGAGACTCCAATAGGCCCTGTGAGGGTCTATATTGACCCTTGCGTTTATGAACCTGCGGAGGACTCGATGCTGGCGATTGAGGCAGCCATAGACCTTGCCAGGAGCACCGGTGTAAAGCCTCGCTTACTACTTGACGCTGGCTCGGGTAGCGGCGTTATAGGCGCCGCTCTGGCCGGTTTCTTCGACTCGTTCACGGTTGCCGTAGACATTAATCCCCGAGCAGTTCTTGCATCGGCGAGGACTCTCGGCTCGAGAGGTGCCGCTCTCAGGTGCTACTGGGCTAGCTGTCTTTCGGGGGCCTTTGACCTGGGCGTTCTTAACCCTCCTTATCTTCCTGTGAGGGATGTGGATAGGGAGTGTCCTTATCTGCCCCTGGCGTGGGGTGCTGAGCCGGCAGAGTTGGAGAGGGCTTGTAGAAGTGTCTCCCGTGTTAGCCGGGGGGTGGTGGTTGTTTATTCTAGCCTATCGGGCTGGTCCCCTATTCCTTGTCTAGAGAGGCTTGGGTTCGAGGTTATTGTCTCGCGCGAGGAGTCCTTCTTCATGGAGCGTTTGCGGGCTGTGGGGGCTCGGAGGTTTAGCGGGGATGGATAAGCTCCGCCTAGTACTAGTCGAGGTTGAGGGTGCTATTAACCTGGGCATGATCGCTAGGCTCGCCGAGAACTTCGAGGTAGACGAGTTCTACCTCGTAAACCCTAAGGCGAGCCTCGAAGAAGCCAGGGAATACGCTGTTAGGGCGGCCCACCGCCTCGACTCTGCTAGGATAGTTTCGAGCCTAGATGAAGCCCTCGTGGGGGCCAGCCTGAGCGTGTGTACTAGTGCTAGGAGCTCTGAGAGGGACCCTCTCCGCGTCGCTGTGCCTCCCAGGAGAGCGGCCGAGCTTGCGGCTGGAATAGAGGGTGCCGTGGCCTTAGTGATGGGTAGGGAGAGCGTGGGCCTTACGAGGAGAGAGCTGGAGAAGTGCCAGGTCCTATCCAGTATCCCCTCGAGCCCTAGATACCCGGCCCTGAACCTCGCGAACGCGACGGCCATCTACCTCTACGAGTTATACCTTGCTAGGAGAGGGTCCCCCAAGCCATTGGGCGATGTCAAGTATGCTAGGCTCGTGGAGGCTTATACTCGCGCCCTCGCACAGGTGCTTATAGGCGATGAGAAGAGGAGGAACGATGTTATAGTAGGGCTTAGGAGGCTGGCTATGTTAAACCTTGAGAGGGAGAGGGATGTTAAACTCCTCCTATACCTCCTGAGCAGGGCCTGCAACAGGATCGAGGGGTGCAGTGTTGAGGTACCTCCTGACGTGTAACCCGGGGCTTGAAGACGTCACGGGCAGAGAGGCGTATGAGGAGATCTCCGGGGCGAGGCTTGTAGAGGAGAGGCGTGGGAGGGGGAGGGTGATAATCGAAGCTCCCCCGCATGTGGAAGAGCGCCTGTACAGGATGAGGAGTATACATTCAGCCGCCCTGCTACTAGTCGAGGAAACAGTTGGCTATACAAGGCGAGCCCTAGAGTCTATCGAGCGAGTTACTCGTGAGTCGGGGGTTCACCGGTTCATCCCCTGGTCCTCGACCTTCGCCGTGAGGGGTGAAAGGATAGGCGAGGGCCACGAGTATACCAGCGTTGACGTCGCTAGGCATGTGGGGAAAGCCGTGCAAGAGGCGTATGAGGCGGAGTACGGTGTGAAACCGGAGGTAAGACTCGAGTCCCCCGGAGTCTCGATACTGGCCGAGGTCGACGACGACCTGTTCCGGCTCGGCGTGTACCTGATAGGAGAGAGGAGCTGGCATAGGAGGGGGTACAGGGTGTACGATCACCCTGCCGCCTTAAAACCGAGCCTCGCCTACGGCTTGCTCCGCCTCGCCGGGGCTAGGGATAATGCTACTATACTTGACCCGATGTGCGGGGGCGGCACTGTCGCGGTGGAGGCGGCATACCTCTATGAGGACGCCCGGATCGTGTGCGTTGATAAGAACCCGCGCCACGTAAAAGGCGCCATCATGAATGCATCGGCGGCCCGCGTCGAGGATAGAGTAGAATTCTACGTGTGGGATGCTCGTAGGCTAGAAGAACTTCTCAGCCCTGGGAGCGTCGACTTCGCCGCCTCTAATCCGCCCTACGGTATCAGGCTTGGGAGCCCCCAGAGTGTAAGGTCCCTTTACTCGGACTTCGTCCCTTCTCTCTACAAAGTAATGGCTAGCGGGGGGCGCGCCAGCCTGGTGACAACGGAGTCGGGGTATTTAGCTGGGCTAGCTCGCAGAGTAGGTTTCCGTATCGCCCACGTCAGGAAGGTTAGGCACGGTGACCTATGGGTTAGCCTGCTGGTATTGGAGAAGCCTTAGAACCTATCCTCCAAGTCGAATTCTTTATCCATCTCCATCAGCTCGTCTTCGAAGGACTTCTCCTTCTTGGCCCTAGCCATTACTGCGAAGCGGCACCTACCATCTGGTAGCATTGCTCTCAGCTCGCAATAGGCGAAGCGGCACTGTGCTCCAATGCACTTATCCCCGATCCAGGCGCACATCGGAACTTTTATCGGCCTGCCCTTGTATTGTTGTACTTCTATGCGTAGAGCGTTCTTCTGGCACCTGAAGTAGGGGCATAGGGGGCTACACTTGTCTCCCATAGGCCTGGGCCTTGGACCCCTGCCTTGTTCTCCCCTGGGCTCTCTGTGATGGCGTGGCCGCCTCCTGTAAGGCCCTCTTGGATTGTATGTTGACAAACCAGCCACCCGGGTGTGAGGCCTTCCAAGTAGTCTTCCTCATCTATAAGTCATGGGACTAGCCATTTAAAGATTAGGTAGACCGGGTCACCATTCGGCTCAGCGGAGGCTAGTATGAAGGCCTTCCTCACGCTATGACTAAGCCTTCCGGCCCTAACTATGTCGGTGGGCTCCAGGTCGTCATTATACCGCCTAACGTGGAGTATGAAGGGGGCGTGCTCGAGGCCTGGACCCAGCCTGTAGACTGTGAAGACCGCCCCATATTTGAGGCCGCTCCTAACTATTAGGCCACTATCCCTCAAGTCCTTGTATATCCTGTAATATGTCTGCAAGTCACTATAATGCTCCTTGAACCTCTCCCAGAGATCCTCAAAGGAGAGTGGGTACTGGCCGCCTTCATCGTAGACTTCTAGTAGCCCCCTCTCTAGGAGGTAGAGGGCTTCTAACGGGGTTAGGCGTAGGGGGGAGGAGAAGTCTGCTCCCTTGGGTTTCTCTACTCCCAGGGGTTGCCCGTAGAACCCAAGCTTGTAGAGGCACCTGGATTCTTCGAGGGATCCTACTATTATTGCGTTTCCGTATAGTACTGCTCTAGCTTTACATTTCAAACTGGGACTCCTCGTAGGTTGCCCCCGTCGTGCTGGCTAGGCTTACGCCCATCACGTAGAGGTTTAGCGATAGCCTTGACAGGTTGTCTGTTATGTCCTCGATAAGGTCTACAGTGTCCCTTAAGAGGACGTACTCCTTGAAGTCCTTTGCCTCTGTTACGAGCGAGTCAAGTATCCTCCTGTAGGAGTCGTCTACGAGCCTCTCGATCTCCTGGACCTTATCATTACGGGTCTCCATCATCCTGGCTACACTATGATTACCATAAGCCCTACCCATTAGGCGTACTAGGGTTGTCACGTGTCCGCTAGCCTCTGTTACTAGGCTCAGCATGCTCTTGATCTCTCCCAGGATAGACGGGGGGACCCTCACTCCGGCCTTTGAGGCTATCTTGACCCTGTGCACAAGGGCTTCCAGCTTGCTCGTAATGCTTCTCAATTCCTCGGTTATCCTGAGTATTAGCTCCTTAGAGTCTACTAGCTCTATGCGGCCCGACGCTATGTAGAGGAGTAGCTGGGCTATGTTGCTCTCAATCCTCTCCTTGGACGTAAATACGTCTTGCCTGAGGAACTTGTCTAGGTACTCTGTGGAGGGGAGGTTCTCCTCGCCTATGAGAGAGTTTACTGCTACTATCAGTGATTCCAGTTCTCTTGAAATGTTTACTAGGTGTTCTACTACTACCTCCCTGCTTATGTTGCCTGCACCGGTGTACATGCTTGCTACACCATTACTTCCCTTCTCTAGTGCTTCACCCGCGGTTACCGGGAGTATAGCTGGGTATTAATAAAAGGGCTTATCTCGGCTCACTACTTGCCGGGTTTATTCGAGCTCTTCCATGATTTCCTTTAGCACCTTCTTCAAGCGTTCTATCTGCTCGTAGTCTTCTCGCAACGCCCCGCCCAGTCGATCTAGGATCCTGATCTCGGTGTGATAGGCTCCTTCCACATAGTAGCCAGCGAGGGCGTAGAGGTCCTCTGAGTGCTCTCCTCCTCTGAGTATTTCTCCCCTCTTTATGAGGTCCATGACTCTCTCCGCATCACGGATTAGCGAGTCCCTGAGCCCCCGGAGCCTGGATAGGTGGGAGCCTATTTCCACAGGCTCAACCTCCTGGTCCTTAGAGAGACTCTCTAGCTGTTCCAGCGCTGCGAGATGCTGGATTAACTTGTCAGCAATTATGTCTACTAGTACCTTGGCCTTGTATTCGCTCACGGCTGGGCGACCTCGCAGGCCTAGTAGTACTGTTTTTGAGAAGAGAAGGTATAAGGTTCCCGGGGTCCTTCGGCCCCTATCACAATGGAAGCACGACTCCCGGGGTTTCAGTGCCCTTGTAGCTCCTCACTGTCGCTATGCTCCCGTCTGCGACTCCGTGTTCCTCCATGAGTTCGGGGTTTACGTGTATGAAGCCCTCCTCAATGCTCTCGTCTAGGATTACGTGGAATACGAATCTATGCCTGCGGGCCACGGAGACCTCTATTTTCTCCGTCACTCCTAGCTCCTTGGCTAGAGACGGGTTCATCTTTGCTTTCTCCGGCGGTAGGCTATCATCGTACCTTAGCCTCACCCGCTTCTCTCTTACCTTCTTCTCACGGGCTTTGAGGCTCGTAGCCGGGGGGATTACTGCTAGTATGTCCCTAATGCTTCCCCTGGGGCGCTCTGGCTGTGCTTCCTCTACTTCCTCTTCTATCTTCTTCTCCTCCTCCTCAGCCATTTCTTAGCCCCTCGTTATTCTTCTCCTGTTCCCTCGACGGGGATTCCCAGTTCAGTAATATCGGCCGCCTCGTATAAGAACCTTCTCAGGGCGGCGGGGGTTTCTTCTAGGGGTAGGCGTACTTGCCTCCACGTGTCTCTATCCCTCATTGTTACGGTGCCGTCTTCTAGGGTCTGGTAGTCTATAGTGAAGACTGCGGGGACCCCTATCTCGTCTAAGCGGGCGTACCTCCTCCCTATGCTCCCGCTTTCATCGTATACTACGTGGTATCCTGCTTCTACCAGGATCTCGTATAGCTGTCTCGCCTTCTCTCTTAGCTTCTCGTCCTTCTCGACCAGGGGTACTACTCCTGCTTCGATGGGGGCTATGTCCCTGGGGAGGGAGAGTATTGTGCGGCCAGCCTTTTCCCGGTAGGCGTATTCGAAGGCGACATACACGATCCTGTCGGTCCCGAATGATGGCTCTACCACGTGCGGTACGATCTTCCTCCCAGTAATCTTAACCTCCTTCTCCACAATCCGGAATGCTTCCCTCGGGATTCTCTTTCCAGCGATTATCGGTTCTTCTTTCCCGCTAGCCATTGCTTCAAGCTTCTCCTCGGGGAGCTTGGAGGCTTCTTCTAGTATCTTCTTCGCCTCGGATTTGAAGGTTCTCCCTATAACTGCGCGGTCGAGGATTACCTTTCTAACCTTCACTGTCCTGGGTTTCTCGTAGGGTTTGAATACTGTGAGGTCTTGGCCGCTATACTTCATGTGGCGGGAGAGGTCGTAGTCTCCCCTGTAACTATAGCCTGCGACCTCGACCCAGCCCCACCGGGCGACTTTCACCATTTGGTCGAATGTCTGCGAGGAGTAGTGCGCCCTCTCGTGGGGGCCTTTTTCCTCGAAGTACATGTTCTCCGGGGGGACCCCTAGGCTCTCTAGGAACCTCTTACCTATGACCATCCAGTACGCCATGCACTTGTGTATAATGATGCCGGCGTCAACGGCTTCCTCAACGGTATACTCTCTAGGAGGTTCTCCGGCTTCCTTAGCCTTGTAGGGCCTTACCCTGAGGGTCTCTTTTTTCACCCTGCCGTAGAAGGGGCAGGAGCCTTCCTCGTCCTCGGGGTCTATGAAATACTCCATCTCCATTATGGTGAACTCTCGGAGCCTCATCATAGCCTGCCTGGGGCTTATCTCGTTCCTCCCCACCCTACCGATCTGGGCTATACCCAGGGGGAGCCTGCCCCTCATAGTCTCGAGGACCCTCTTGAATGCTACGAACATGCCTTGCGCAAGCTCCGGCCTTATGTACCCCTTGTTGCCCTCGTAGGGGCCTATCTGTGTGGGGAAGAGTAGATTGAAGAGCTTCACCTCTCCCAGTTCGCCGCCGCATACAGGACAGCGGAGGCCGTGCTCTCTTATGATCCTAGTCATCTCCTCGGGAGAGAGGCCTTCGGCATCTATGCCTAGTTTCTCCTCTATTAAGTGGTCGGCGCGGAACTTCCTCCCACATTTTAGGCACGTTACTATGGGGTCTGTGAAGTTCTCGACGTGCCCGCTGGCCTCGTAGACCTTGGAGGGGCCTATGATAGGGGTTTCGATTTCTACCACGTAGTTGCTATGATTCCTTACTATGAATCTCCTCCACTTATTTATTATTTTTTGTTTTAATAGTGAGCCTAGGGGGCCGAAATCATAGAAGCCTGCTACCCCTCCGTATATCTCGTAGGATGGCCAGAAGAAGCCCCTTCTCTTCGCTAGCTCCATTACTTTAGCATATAAGTCCTCTCCCGACAAGTGGGGTCACTCTCCCTCCAGGAGTCGTTGCCTCGGGCAGTAATTTATAGAGTATGGAGGGCTAGCGGTCACGGGAAAGCCTGAGAGAGCCGAGGGGCCTGGCCGTGGAGATAGTAGACCTCTACACCGATAGGGGGGAGTGCTTCTTCGGCAAGCAGTCGCCGGAGGCTAGGTATGTTGTACTCGGGGTCCCCTTCGACTCTACGGCGTCGTACAGGCCGGGTCAAAGATTCGCGCCGTGCGAGGTCAGGAGGGCCTTGTATAATATTGAGTGGAACAGTTTAGTCATTGACAATGCTACTCTCTACGATGTGGATGTAAACGATATCGGTGACGTGGCAGTTGTCCACGGCGATATAGTCACTACTCTCGATAGGGTCGCCACTGTTATCGAAGATATCGTAGAGGCAGGTAAGACCCCGGTAGTCATCGGCGGGGAGCACCTTATAACCTACGGTGTTATGAAGGGATTCCATAGGGCCGGTGAGAAGCCCTGCCTTATAGTGCTCGATGCACACTTTGATCTTAGAAGCGAGTATCTAGGCCTCCAGCTGAGCCACGCAACGGTTATGAGGAGGATACTCGAAGACATGGATACCCCCCTGCTAGCCTACGTGGGCGTGAGGGCTTGGGAGAGCGAGGAGAAAGAATACGCAGGCGCGAGGGGCCTTCTCTACTATACCTCTCTCAGCGTTAAGAGGCTGGGCCCAGTCAACGTGGCGGCCAGCCTGGCCAGGGAGGCTTCCAGGTGCAGCGAGATCTACCTTTCAATAGATATGGATGTACTAGACCCAGCCTATGCCCCTGGAGTAGCGAACCCCGAGCCCCTCGGGCTGAACCCCTTCGAAGTAGTCCAGATAATCCATAGAGTAGCCGGTGATGCTAGGCTAGCAGGGCTAGACCTCGTGGAGATAGCCCCTCCCCATGACTGCGGGGGGATAACGAGTATCCTTGGAGCTAAACTCCTATTAGAGGCTCTGTTAGCGAATAGGAATGCTAGATAGCGTAGATCTTCCTACGCTTTATTACTTCCGGCGGGGGCCTCAGCTTCACGAATATCCGGCCGCCACAATTCTTACACATCATCTCCGAGAACTGCATGAGTTCGTCGCGAGTCATTATGGTTCCGCAGCGGATGCACTTGTAGTATACCTGCCTGGGTCTAATACCGTAGGGAAGAGTCTCCTCCTCTCCCCACTCATCGTAAACCGACACTATACCCGGCACCTCCTAGCCATGGTGCTATGGAAGAGCTTATATCCCTTAGCCACCTAATGGGATTAGCGAGAGGGATAGGTGGGTAGCGAAGACCATGAACAATCTATCCATGTGCGGAGGACTCCCCCCGGAGATCTGCGAGCAACTTTCTGCAGAGGAGCAAATAATCAAGATAAGGGTTGAGAAGAGGAGGTTCGGCAGGGAGGTAACAATCATTGAGGGTATCAACGAGAAGGAATTCGACCTCAAGAAGCTGGCTAGCACGCTCAAAAGCAGGCTAGCGACGGGAGGCACAGCGAAAAACGGCAGAATAGAGCTGCAGGGCGATCACCGGCATAGAGTTAAGAAGATCCTTGTAGAACTGGGCTTCCCCGAGGAGAACATTACCATAATAGAGTGATGGGGTTTAACGGGCCCTATCTCTACTTATAGAATAATTTTCTTAATAATACTTATATTCTTTAGTATTAATGAGGCCGTCTTTACAAGGAGACGTGGATCGCGTAGAATAATTCCTAACAGCTCCTCATGTGAATCATAGCCTATTCTCCCATTCAGGCGGTCGCACAATCCCTTTTCTAGTAGGGAGCCTAGAAAGCGTATGAGCTTTACCCTCTCGCTTGCCGGTGCTTCATAGAAAGCTCTTGCTAGCTTATACTGCTTGTAGAGTCTACTATATATCGTCGAATAGGCCCTGTCGAAGGCCTCTAGAACGTTTAATCCCCTCGCTATGTAGCCCGCCCATTGATTTACGAGCATAGTGTTGGGCCATAGGCCTCCGCCCGTAATCGGCTTGTTTACCCCGGCAGCATCCCCTATGACTACTACTCTCCCATTCCGCGCCCTGGGCAGTGGGGGGCCGTGTATGACGCGGCCTCCATAGACTCTCAGCCGCCTCCTATCGCCTGCGAGTTTTTTGGCCGCTCTAACGGCTTCGCCCGGATTTACTGATAGGGCTCCCACGACTAGGCGGTTGCTTACCGGCACTTCCCACGTATACCCGTTCATGGCCGGGGTGAAGCCTACTTTGAAGTACCCTTTCTCCCCCGAGGAACCTGGTATTTCAATGTTCACTCCTAGGCTTGTCGTTGGATTGTGTATTAGGTCTATCTGGGCCCTGAGCCTGCCCTGGATACCTTCAGCGAGGATCACTATATCATAACTATGTTTCCTTTCACCGGCCAGTTCTAGGGACCCCTGAGGCGTTACCCTCCTAACCTTAGAGCCGAGCCTCACAACGCCCCGAGCACTCACCTCGCGAAGCATTATCTCCTCGAGCTTCACCCGGTCCAGCTTAGCTATACCCTCCCTAGTCCTTAGCTTGCACTTAACCTTGTCTAGGGTAATGATTAGGCCTTCGTAGCTCGCTTCGAGGGCCTCCTTTGCAGGGCGGCCTATTCCATCCACGGTCTCCTGGGAGACTACTCCGGTGCAGTGGGGCGGGTATCCTACACGACCGTGCTCCTCGAATAATTCCACCTCATATCCCAGCTCGAGCATCCGGTAGGCCGCCATCAGCCCGGCGAATCCTCCCCCGACGACTCCTATTCTCAACCTGCTAGCTCCTCCCGAATACGCTCTCCCATGGAGTAGAGGCAGGCCGGCCTCGCCGGGCTCGAGACCACTAGGCCTTCAGCCACCCCTTGCAGGCGCTTGGCACCTTCAACTACTTTTTCGATGGAGCGCATGCATTCTCCTCGTATAATCGCGTAGATGTAAAAGCGCTTTCCAGGAGCCTCGCTTTTCAGCCGAGATAGGAGGCTGAGGGTTGAGTGGTTTTCCCAGTCATAGTTGAGCGTTAGATAGAAGCCCGCGGGGACCCTCAGCCTCTCACGTATCACTGCCAGAGGCTTACGGAGGCTTAGTAAGAGGCCGGGCTCCGGGGCTTCCGGCCTGGTCCTCGCATAGTAGACTGCCTGCTCCGGCGTGAAGTCTCCTATACTGCTCCCCTGCTGGGGAGGGTCCCCCTTTAGGTATACGATCCTTTCTACTCCTAGAGCGCCTAGGGTCTTGGTTATTGTCTTGAGGGCTATCGTGTTCACATCACTCGTCCTGAGGTGCGCGATAACCTTGTAGCCATGGGCTGTTAGGTAGGCTGATATGACTGGACTATTGTAGTTGGGCTTCCCCAGGGGGGCGTCTGGGATATCTATCCAGTCGTAGATTCTGGCTAGCCCCGAGGCTATCTCTAATAGCCTCTGGGGGTCCCTCGGAGGGTCTAGCTCAGCTATAAGCTCCACCCACTATCTCCCCACGAGCCCGGCTGTTAGGAAAGCTATTAGGCCTATTAGCATTCCCCAGAGCACCCTCTTCTTGCTTTTCAGGGCTCGTTCCCTCGAGGGATACAGGATTATTCCAATGGACTCCCATACGAGGATTACATCGACGATCGCCACTAGGGGCGCGTAGGCTAAGGGATTAACGTCCCCCCATACTAGTGGAAGCGGTGATAGCGCAACTGCTACAAGGTAGAGCACCGCGGCTGCTACCGCCGATCTCCTAGCACCCCAAATTATGGGGAGGCTCCGGACGCCAGCTTCCCTGTCTCCTTCAACATCAGCTATGTCTTTGACTATCTCTCTCCCGAGGACTGTTAGAAATACCATAGCCCAGTAGACCAGGATCCTCCTCTCCACTACCCCGGCTACGGCTAGCGCGTAGGGGAAAGGGAGGGAGGTAGCTAGAGCTACCATTAGGTTTCCCGGGAACCCGCTCCTCTTACCCCAGAGATCGTACGCGACTCCTAGGAGCCAGCCCGTTAGGGCCACGATCAGGGGCCATAGGCCTAGCGGGGCTGACGAGGCGAGGCCTAGGAAGGCTAGGGTTAAGTGGCAGGCCCAAGCCTCCCCGACGGTTATGACTCCGGAGGCTAGAGGCCTGTCTGGAGCGTTAACCCTGTCTATCTCTATGTCTGCTATATCATTGAGGACCATTGAAGCCCCGGAGATAAAGAACCCTGTCATGTAGGCCAGTACGAGGCGGCCCGCACCAAGGGAAACAACGTTCTTGCCGAGAACTATGACTAGTCCCACTATGACCGCTAGCCCGACCATGAGGCTGTTTGCTACCCTCACTAGCCTTACGCAAGCCCTAGCCTTCCGGGAGATCACCTACTACACCGCCGGAATCCACATGAATACTAGTGGGCTTAATACCGGCTCCCCTACGAAGGCCCAGTGGGGGACCC
>JALVJB010000050.1 GCA_027034115.1 Acidilobaceae archaeon
CTCGAATCTAGCCTTAACCAGCTGTGCTTCTACGCCACGTGCTCGGAGTGCTTGTAGGGCTTCACGAGGGTCCCTCACGGGGAAGGTTACCGTGTCTCTATCCGCGTAGGGTCGTAGGTGGGGGACTATCTGGCCCATTCTCGCCAGTATTCTCCTCGCCTGCTCAGCCTTCTTTCTTGGTACCCTGACGGCGTTGCTCTCCTCCTGCAAGGCCTACTCCTTCCCTCTACTGGGGGCCGTTGCAGGGATTGATGCCGTTTGAGAATTATTATTCAGTAGGTGGCTCCCAGACTGGTGGGAGACACTGATTGGCGGGTGAAGCCGTCGGTATTGTAGTGAAGCCTAATAGTATTGTAGCGGAGCGCGTCGCCCAGAGGGCTGTCAGGAAGCTGGAGGAACTCGAGATACCTGTTATGGTTGAGGAGGAGACGGCGAGGCTTTACGGGAGCCTCTCGGAGTACCCGCGATTCAGCCTCGACGACCCCCCGGGGAAGGTGATAGTCGTGGGGGGCGACGGCACCCTCCTACGGACTATTATGAAGATGAGGGACCCCTCTAAGACCATTATAATGGCTGTCCGCGCCGGTAAGAGAGGGTTCCTCCTAGACGTGGAGTCCTACGAGGTGGAGGAGAGGGTGGAAGACTTCATAGAAGGCGAGTATAGGCTAGTAGAGTACCCGAGGTTCGAGGCCTTCTACCCCGGGGGGAGCAATTGTGTTCTAAACGATGTAGCCCTAGTCATGGACAAGGCCAAGCTAGTGCGCCTCTCAGTCTACATGGGAGGCGAGAGGATCATGGGTATCGATGGAGACGGCCTAATAATCTCGAGCACGGTGGGGAGCACGGCCTATAGCCTCAGCGCCGGGGGCCCCATCATAGACCCCAGCCTCCAAGTGATGGTTCTCACCCCCCTCAACCCGGTCCAACTATACCTGCGACCCGTTGTCCTCCCCCTGACCGCTGTGGTGGACGTGGAGGTTAAGCAGAACAGTAACCCGCTCTACGTCGTCCTTGACGGGCAGGAGGTCCACGGCCTAAACCCCGGCGATATTGTGAGGGTGAAGGAGTGCGGTAGCAATGTGAGGCTCGCCAGGTTCAAATGGTGGGAGAACTACTATGAGAGGCTGTACACTAGAGTATTCTCATACTTATAATAAAAATGGTGGATGGAGGGCTAGTAGAGGGGCTTGTATTTCTCCACCTGGAGGTCCCTGAACCCGGCCTTCTCATAGAATGCTCCAGCGATAGTGTTACCGGCCGGGTATACCACTGTTATTATACCGGCGCCCATGTCCTTGGCATGCTCGATAGCCTTCTCTAATAGTATGCTGCCGACCCTCCTCCTCCTATACTTGGGCTTAACGTAAAAGTCTGTTATCACGGCCTTGTAGCGTGGCTCGTAGAAGATCCTGTCCTCCTTCCTCAGTACGAGTAGCCCGACGGGCTCCCCTGTGGCGGCGTCTAGGGCGAGTAGCACCCTAGTATCATCGCTCGCGAGGATCTCCTCGACGTACTTCTTCACCACTGCTTCGAGGTCGCTCACGGTTTTGAAGTGGGGGTCTAGCTCCTCGTTCAGCATTTTAAGCCTAGCGATCATCTCGGCGACAGCGCCGGCGTCCTCGCTGGTAGCCTCTTTCACGTATATGTTCACCACGCCGTCACACCTCCCTCAGGTATATACTCGCGTATGGGCGGAATTTGAGTTTAGAGTAGAACTCCTTGGCCACGAAGTTCTGAGCCGGGAACTCTGCGGCTACGTGCCTCACGCCTTTCTCGCCTAGCAGGGCTTGCATCTCTTCTACTAGCCT
>JALVJB010000051.1 GCA_027034115.1 Acidilobaceae archaeon
GAGGCTAGGGTCTACTGGGGCATACTTAAGGGCGGAGAAGACGCCGCCGTGAAAATCTACCTCTCTTTCACCGCGGAGTTCCGGAAGAGTATAAGGAAGTATATTGAAGGCGATCCCCGGTTTGAGGCTATCCCCAAGGGGAACTTTCGCAAGCTGATATATGCGTGGACTAGGAAGGAGTACCGCAATCTCAGGAGGCTCTGGGAGCACCGGGTGAGGGTCCCCCGCCCCATAGCCTTCACAGGGAATATTCTAGTGATGGAGTTCATAGGCGAGCGGGGGGTGAGGGCGCCGCTCCTAGCCGAGGCTATTAGCGAGCTATCCCGCCCGGAGATCCGGGAGGTTTACGATGAGGTCGAGGCAAATCTCTACAGGATGGTCTGCGACGCGGGCCTAGTCCACGCCGACCTCAGCGAGTACAATATCATGATCTATAAGGGTAAGCCCTGGATCATAGATGTTAGCCAGGCCGTACACTACGATCACCCGCACTCTAGGGAGTTCTTAGAAAGGGATATTGGGAACATTTACAGGTTCTTCTCACCAGTTATTGGTAGTGGACGCGTCGAGACCCTAAGGGAGAGGCTAATGGGGTGTTTAGAAGAATGGCTGCGGAGGCGGCAAGGCCGAGGATCTACGTGAGGGTCCCCCTTGACAGGTTGGGGGCTGTTATCGGTAAGAGGGGGGAGGTCAAGCTTAAGATTATGGAAAGGCTTGGAGTCAGGCTCACTATTGACAGCGAGAACTCTCTCGTAATAGTTGAAGCCGAGTCTCCAAGCGTCCCGCCGGTTAACGTGATGAAAGCCTCCGAGATCATTAAAGCAATAGCCTACGGGTTCCCGCCGGAGAAGGCTATGAGGCTCCTGGAGGAGGACCAGATACTCGTGATCGTCGATTTGAAGCAGATCGTGGGGGACGCGCCTAACCACTTGAAGAGGATAAGGGGTCGGATTATCGGGGAGGCAGGTAGGGCTCGCAAGACCATTGAGGAGATGACGGGCACCGATATCCATGTGGGCGAGTATATTGTAGCTATTATCGGCGACTATGAGAGGGCTATGGCGGCTAAGAAGGCCGTCGAGATGCTAGCCGAGGGCCGCATGCATAGCACTGTTTACAGGTATCTAGAGCGGGTCCTAAGAGAGATAAAAAGGAGGGAGGCCCTAAGACTCTGGGCTAAGGACGAGTTCCAATCCGGCTACTAGCTAGCTTTATCACCCCTACTAGTATCTTCTTGGATTGTGAGGGGGCGATGACGGTAGCCTGCGACGAGCAGAGCCCAGCCCGGGGCGGTGAGAAGGAAGAGCCGAATGAGCCCCCCTCCAGCGATTGCAGACTCCGCATATACGGTGGAGCGCGAGTCCTAAGGGAGATCCTGGATGAGATTAAGAGGCCATTCTACGAGTACAACTCCGAGATCTCCCACACCGGATACTATTTGAAACCGGTGCACAAAGTCTACAAGAGGCTCAGCGATGGAAGGAGGAGGATATACGAGTACTATGGTAGGTACTGGTGGAGGAGGAGGGGCAAGCGCCTGGTCTACTCGGGGACGCGCAAGCCCGCCAGGGTGCCCCTAGACCCCCCAGCTAATCCTCTAGAAGGCCTTTCTATCATCGTAGAAGGCGATGACATTATACTGTCGTGCGGGGATTATGAGAGGTTCAGGGAGTACTTCCGAGGCTTCCGCATCGAGAGAAGCTACTAGGATTACTCTAGCGGCGTTATAACGACTGGGTCCCCGACGGATACCCGTAGCTTCTTAGCCGCGTTGCCCTGATTCACAGCTATCTCCACGTAGCCGAAACTGTTAACATACATTACTAGCTCGCCTACCTGAACATCCTCGAACTTCCTCCCCACTTTAACCGAGTAAGTCCCAGTATCCGTTCTAACCATTACTCTGCTCCACGATGTGACCGGTAGTAGGCTAGGCTTCACAGATAACGCGATGTTACCGAACTTGTCGATGTACACGGTTTTAACCCTGTAGCCTTCCTCGACCTCCTCAACATACTCGAGGAGCAGCCTCTTCAGCGCGGACTGGTCGATGGGTGTCCCGAGATGCTCTGGCTGTATTCCGGAAGCGTATAGTGCGGCTGCTGGTACGAAGACGTCCCTACCGTGAAATGTTGATGATAGCGTCCACCTCCCTCCGGGGAGCTTTCCCTTAAAGTACTGGCTTGCGGCTTCAACTACCCTCTCCGGGATCAGCGAGAATCCCCGCTTGAATCCTTCCTTCATGATAACGGGGTAGAGCACTCCATTGTTAGGGCCGACTAGAACATAGTCTCCAACCTCTACTAGGAGTGCTTCTCTGTGGGTGCCCACTCCTGGATCGACAACTACCACTATTATCGAGCCCTTCCTCGCCCAGTAGTAGGTGTTGGCTAGGACGTAGGCCCCGGCGAGGACTTTGAAGCTGGGAACGCTATGATCGATGTCGATAACGTCTACATCCGCTATGCTCTTGGCCACCGACCTCAGTATCCCGGCGTAAGGACTCTCCCCGAAATCCGTTATAAGGTATATAGCCCTACTCCCCACCGGCCCATCATCTCCGCGGGGGAAGGTTTAACCCTGCAAGGGTTTATACATGAATGCGGGGAGGCGCGACGCCCCCTAGAGGCGGGTTGACCCGGCTGTGAGTAGGGGGACTCTGGCCTCCCCGACACTGCCTTCAATACGGCTTTCAGCCCGCCCACCATAGGCCTACCCGTTTAGAATTCCTATCGTTTATATAGTTATATGAAGATCTCTTTTACTTGAAGCCCGTATAGGGTGTCCAGGCATGGCAGTAGTACATGACCCTTATGAGGAGGCGAAGAAGCAGCTTCGCCAGACGATCGACCTCCTAGGCCTAAGCGAGGAGATCTACGAGATTCTAGCAGTGCCGGAGAGGCTAGTACAGGTTAGGCTACCGGTCAAAATGGACGATGGGACCGTAAAGGTCTTCATCGGTTGGAGGAGCCAGCACAACAGCGCTCTAGGCCCCTATAAGGGTGGCGTGAGATACCACCCTGAGACCAATGTGAACGAGGTCATAGCCCTCAGCATGTGGATGACCTGGAAGAACAGCCTCGCAGGCCTCCCCTATGGCGGAGGCAAGGGCGGTATCAGGGTTGACCCCCACAAGCTCAGCCCCGGTGAGCTCGAGAGGCTCTCTAAGGCTTACTTTGAGGCGATTAGCGACATTGTAGGCGTTGACCAGGACATCCCAGCCCCCGACGTCTACACTAACCCTCAGACGATGGCCTGGTTCTTCGACCAGTACAGCAGGATCAAGAGGGGCCAGTACTTCGGAGTGGTAACCGGTAAGCCCGTCGAGCTAGGAGGCATGGAGACCAGGATCATAGCCACCGGCTTCGGCACTGCAGTAGCGGCTAGGGAGGTAGCCAACAAGCTATGGGGAGGCGTAGCCGGTAAGACTGTTGCTGTACAGGGCTACGGTAACGCAGGGTACTATGCCGCTAAGTTCCTACACGAGATGGGCGCCAAGGTCATAGCAGTTAGCGACAGCAGGGGAGGCATATACAACCCCGAGGGCCTAGACCCCGACGACGTGAAGAAAGTTAAGAACGAGACCGGCAGCGTAATCAACTACCCGAAGGCCGTGAAGAAGCTAACCAACGAGGAAATACTAGAACTCGAAGTAGACATCCTAGTGCCCGCCGCTATCGAGAACGTGATCACAGAGGAGAACGCCGACAAGATAAAGGCTAAGGCCATAGTAGAGGCCGCTAACGGCCCCACAACTCCCGAGGCCGAGGAGATACTAACGAAGAAGGGCATCGTTGTAGTACCCGACATCCTAGCCAACGCTGGCGGAGTCATAATGAGCCACATTGAGTGGGTCAACAATAGAATGGGCGGCTGGATCACAGAAGAGGAAGCCAAGACCAGGCTGGAGCAGAAGATGGTCAACAACTTCCTCAAGGTATGGGACTACTGGCAGAACAAGCTAGACACGACCAAGTACAACATGAGGGCTGCCGCCTACGCGATAGCCGTCGATAGAGTAGTACGCGCTATGAAGCTAAGGGGTTGGATCTAACCCCTAAACCCTCCCCCTCGTTTTTATCACCACTGTAAAGATTAATCCCCCTAGATGCTACACACCCTATCCTAGGGTGTAGCCTGTGAGCCTACGCCTAGAATCTATTGAGATCCCGCTCCCCGACGGTGCAAACGTTATCATAGGCAAGACCCACTTTATAAAGACCGTTGAGGATCTCTACGAGACCCTAGTCACGTCATGCCCCTCCCTACGTTTCGGCATTGCAATGTGCGAAGCCAGCGGTAAGAGGCTAATACGTAGAGATGGTAACGACAAAGAGCTCACTGAAACGGCTGTGGAGGCTTGTAAGCGGATAGCCGCTGGGCACGTATTCGTCGTTTACCTCAGGGGTGGGTGGCCCATTAACGTTTTAAACTCCATCAAGCATATCCAGGAGGTCGTAAGCATCGAGGCTGCTACTGCCAATCCTGTGAAGGTAATCGTCGCAGACTTAGGAGAGCAGCGAGCCCTTCTGGGCGTTGCCGACGGATTCAAGCCTGTGGGCGTAGAGTCTGACGAGGACGTGAGGGAGAGACACGAGTTCCTAAGAAAAATAGGATATAAAAAATAAAAATTAATTAGGCCGAGTAGAGGTCTTTAGCCGCCTTCACTATTCTAGAAGCACCTTTCTCGATATCGCTCATTGAAGTAGCGAAGCTTATTCTAACGAAGTCCTCGCCAACTCTCTCAGGAAAGCTCGTCCCAGGGAGGACGAGAACGTCATACTCGTATAGGAGCCTTTCAACTAATTTGTGAACATCTAGGCCGGATTTCTCTAGGAGGCCCTTCACCCTCGGGAACATATAGAAGGCTCCCTTCGGCATATATGCCTCTATGCCGGGCGCTTCTTGGAGTATTTCGTATAGTCGTTTAGCCCTTCTCTCGAACTCATTAATCATCTCCCTGACAGGCGTCCAGTCTCCCCGGAGCGCTTCGACTCCAGCTTTCTGGGCGAAGCTACAAGCGCAACTATAGACGGAGACCGCTAGGTCTAGCAGGCGTGGTATCACTTCTCCCCGGGCGACCAGATAGCCCAGTCTCCACCCCGTCATACTGAAGGTCTTCGAGAAGCCGTTCACGTATACTACATGGTTCCTCCAGTCGTCAAACGAGAGGAAACTCTTGAATCCCGTCTCCCCATAGAGGAAATTATCGTAGATCTCGTCGACGAACACTATAAGGTCGTGTTTCCTTGCGATCTCCATGATGGCTTCAACCTGGTCCTTGTCGAATACTGCTCCAGTGGGATTATGCGGATTATTTATTACAATACCACGCGTCTTACTGGTAATCCTCGCCTCTATCTCGTCTATATCTAGGGAGAACCCCTCATTCCCCTCGAACTTCATGGGAACGAAGACCGGCTTGGCCCCCGCGACCTTAGCTATTTGGCTATAGGCATAGTAGCTTGGATCCGGGATGAGTAGTTCATCGCCTGGCCTCAGGTAAGCTAATAGCCCTATGAAAATAGCGGTTTTAGCCCCAGTCGTGAC
>JALVJB010000052.1 GCA_027034115.1 Acidilobaceae archaeon
CCGGAGTCTCTCGAGGGCTAGCGGGTGGCGGACCACGCTGCTCCCTACTCGCTCCTTCCCCAGCTCCCTCTTTATGGCCTCATACGTCTCCCTGTCAAGTACTTCGACGAGCTTATCCTCCATCCCTAGCTCTCGGAAGGCCTGCCTGATTGCCTCGAGAGTCTCGGATTCGAGGTGGAAGTAGGCGAAGAACAGCTTATACTTGCCCCCGTGGGCCCGCAGATAGCGCTTGACCCTCTCCTTAGTCACTAGGATATAATCTCTCTTGACCTCCTCAGTCTCCATCCACTCCGGCCAGTCGTAGTGAGTGAAGGGGTACCTGTCATGGAACTCCCACGGGATAACGCCTGGAGTGCTGACTACTATTAGGTGGAGCTTGGGGAACCAATTGTAACCGCTTATAGCTGATAGAATAGCCCTGTGGGTCTTACTCTTCCTGTAGGGCTTCCTGTAACTACAGGGTAGTAGGAGTGCGTACTCCTTACCCCGCGGCGGCTCATAGAAGCGCTCGAAGTAGTCCTGCCACACCTCGAAGTGCGGGTGCAAGAGTATCTCCCTACCTACCCCCCTTATCCTAGTCCACAGCCTCCTAGGGATCTTTGGGACGAAGGCGAAGTTACTATGATCAAGCTCAACCGGGATTCCCCTATACTCGTAGAGGTCATCCTCGACCCTGCTAGCTCCTAGCCTTGACAGAACCCTCCCGACCAGGCTGTAGAACTGCCTCTTATCGAGGGGCCTCCACCTGCCCTCAATCCAGTCGAGGGCTAGCCTGGTATTTTGGTGCGGGTAAGCGTTTATGACAACTATTGAATCGCTATACTGGCCGGCTAGTACTATTGTTCTCTCAAGGACCTCCTCCTGCACCTCCATGTTACGATAAACTACGGGGTGAGCATTGACTATAATGTAGCTGCGGAGGCCGAAGCCCGTCTCCCTGAGGAGCTCTGCCGCCCTGATATAGTCGGCCACGCCAGTGTTCTTCCTGTAGTACCTCTTGAGGATTATGTCGTCAGCCGCCTCTAACCCGATAGCGATTGTTACCCTGATCCCTTCTACTCGTACAGCCTCGAGGTTCTCTCTTGTAACGTCGTCGCTCTTCCCCTCTATCACAATCTCCCTGACGCCGGCCTTCTTTGCCTCCTCGATTAGCCACCTGGTGAAGTCGAGGGGGAACTGTCTGGGGTCGATCATGCTCCCCGAGGAGAATAGCTTGATTATCCTCGCCCCCCTATGCCTCTCCAGGAACCTAGTATACTTCGCCTTCAACTGCTCGAGGGTCGTATTGGCCCTCTTCTTCCCCCAACCGCAGAAGTAGCAGGCCCCCCAGCTACACCTGCCATACTCTAGCACCGTGAATGGGGCTTTCTTGTAGGCCTTGAGCATTGCTACTTCCATTCCCGCATCCTCTCCCATCGGTGGTTAGTAATTGGCGGTTAAAATCGAGTGCGAGCGCCTAGAGGGCTAATTGTATGGAATAGCTTAAATTCATATTTAGGCGTGGTAATACTACTGGTGCCTTTACGGTGGACGACCCCATCGTTGATAAAGCCGTGATAATCGCCGGGACGAGCGGAACGGGGCTCCGCTCCCTCTACAAGTGCCTGGAGAAGGGCAAGCTACGCCTACCGGAGAACACTTGCGTATTCCACTTTGAGGACGTCCTCCTGGAGGAGCCTAGTAACATGCCTTGCAGCGATATAGAGCAGATAACCGCCCTGATGCTAACATCGAAGCCGAGCGCTATGAGAGTATTCCGCAGTGCCATAGAGAAGATAAGGGCCAG
>JALVJB010000053.1 GCA_027034115.1 Acidilobaceae archaeon
TCATAGGCCATCTTCCTGATATTGTTGCCGTATTCGAATACAACGCTACCTTTACGTAGGAAGCCAACCATTGCCTCGACGTGCTTCTTCATGCTTTCAAGGGCGAGCCTCTTATACTTCTCCGGGTTCTCCTCGCGGAGCCTCTCGGCCTCCTCAACGCTGAGCCCGGCGGGCACATAGCTCAGGGGGTCGTGCGCAGGGGTCTGATCGGTGACCACGTCGGGTACGATGCCCATCTCTAGTATCTGGGGGTATACCTCGGCAGCGTTGCCTAGCAGGCCTATGCTTAGAGGCTCCCTCTTCTCCAAAGCCTTCTGCGCCATGTCCAGGGCCTTGTCGAGGCTATCCGTCCAGGTGTCCAGGTAGCCGTGCCTGATCCGCCTCTCAATCATCCTCTTATCGACTTCAACAACAATGGCGACTCCGCCATTCATCGTGACGGCTAGAGGCTGGGCTCCACCCATCTCTCCAAGCCCGGCTGTTAGGACTAGCCTGCCCTCGAGGGACCCCTCGGGGAAGTGCTTCTCAGCGGCGAACGCTAGGGTCTCATAGGTTCCCTGTAGGATACCCTGCGTACCTATGTAGGCCCAGCACCCTGCAGTCATCTGCCCGTACATTGTGAGGCCTTTAGCCTCGAGCTCCCTGAAGTAGTCCCAGTCGGCCCACTTGGGCACTAGCATGGCGTTGCTTATGACTACTCGGGGCGCCATCTTATGGGTGCGGAAAACCGCTATGGGCTTACCCGACTGCACCACGAGGGTCTGGTCCCCATCCATCTCCATTAGGGTCTCAGCGATCCTCTCGAAGGCCTCCCAGCTACGGGCAGCCCTCCCAGTACCGCCGTAGACTATCAGGTGCTCGGGGTCCTTCGCTACCTCGGGGTCCAGGACGTGGAAGAGCATGCGTAGGGGACCCTCAAGCTGCCAGGACCCGCTCTTAACGTGCATCTCCCACCCTGTTATGTGGCGCACCCTCAGCCTCTCCCAAGGCCTGTAGTAGCCCTCCTCGATGAGTCTCATAATGGGCCTGCCAGAATACTTCCGGGCGATATCCTCCGGGATACTAACAGTTACCACAGGACACCTCCTCCAGGATAGACTCACGGGTAGACGGCACACTACCAGTAATGCAATGTTGCAGGGGAAGGATTTTATCAATCACCACTATGCCAGTATAGCCATGAAGAGGTAACCCTCCACAGGCAAGGGTGTCCTCCGTGACGGAAGAGCTATTCACTAGCCCAGGAGCCCCCCTCCTGAGGGACCCCCGGGACGAGCGTGTGGGAAGCCTGCCGGTGGCAGAGGAGATAGCCCTCCTAGGAGTCCCGTGGGACTGGGGGATAACCGGTAGGCCCGGTGCAAGGGAGGCTCCGGCTAGGATACGCTCAACACTATACTCCATGAGGCCCTTCGCCCCCGACTGGGGCCGGCTTGAGAGGAAGCCCGTGGACCTTGGAGACGTTAGGATAGCCCCCGGAGACTGGGAGCTAACTAGTAGAAGGGTCCGCCTTGCCCTCGAGAGGGCATACGGGGCGAGGAGGCTCACCACTATAGTAGGCGGTGACCACAGCATATCGGAGTGGACGATAAGCCCCCTCCTTGAAAGGGGGACCCTCGGCCTCCTCCTACTCGACGCCCACTATGACATGAGGAGTACTAGTGAGGGCCACACGAGCGGGTCCTGGCTATGGAACCTATACACCCGGTACAAGGAGAGGCTACGGGCCTCGATCGTCGGGGTCGCGCCGTACGCTAACCCCTCATACCTCCACGAGAGGGCCCTCG
>JALVJB010000054.1 GCA_027034115.1 Acidilobaceae archaeon
TTCTAACTGGTTGTTCATAATTTCTTCATCAATTATTTTTAAGCTTTCTTGCAAGTAATTCCTCCAGTCTCCACTATAAATTAAACTCAATATTTCATGTTTAATTTCAGTTGAAGCCTTTGAATTCCCAATATTCCTTTCCATTATATTCAAAAGACCATTACCTATACTTTCAAGTAGCTTCCCACCCGCCATTATCCTATAATCATTACCGTCTTCCATGATTTATTCACCCTGTAACTCCTTCAAGAATTTACAAAACCCTCTAAATGCTTTATATATTAATAATTTATAAGTATTAATATCTATACACTCAATCTTATCTCCGAGTACCTTATATAAATCTTCCGAATAAAACAAAATATTTAATAAAATGTAGTTGAGATTATCTTCAACTATAATAGGATTTATCAGAGATTGTCTGCGTCTCTTTCGTAGACGACTCATCCTAGTATCGCGAGGTAATCCAAAAACCCAATTATTAAAATTATCTAAATATTTATTATATTTAGAAGAGCTAGCTCTTGCAATTATATCAATGACTCCTTCAGGTTGAATATTACTAAGGTAGGATGCACAGAAATGCTCTTGATATTTTAAAGATAATTTTGGAATCAAAGTATTTTTACTTTTCTTATAGTTATTTATAGATATTTTTAATTTATTTATTATATCAACGAGCAATTCAAATAATACTATAACATTTTTGATAGGATTGAAAAAATGTATTATAGGGATTTCATAAAGATTAAAAATATTATAAATTATATTAAATCTGCCGAATCCCTTTGAACTAGCTTTGCCGAGCCCTAGTAGCACAGGCACGCTAGCTAATATTAAAATAGTAAACTCAATTATTTTTTTAATAATCTCATCCGCTTCAGAAGAGCTATAACCACAGTCTTCAAGAATTTTCTTAAGTCTTCTTTTATCAACTAATATAATTAATTTAAATTTAATTAGATTGGAATTAATTGGTTCTATATGAAGAATACTATTATGCTTTATTGGTATAATTGAATATGAGTCGTTCCCCTTTTCTAAACGATATATGGCCGGTTTACGTTGAGCTAAGAAAGCATTAAACCTATTAGGACTTTTTATAAAATAAGTTATATTATCGTGAGTAATAAAAATTTTAAAGAAATCATCAAAATTATTGTGAGTTATATAAAATTTTTCAATTG
Organism: Acidilobaceae archaeon; assembly: GCA_027034115.1. Taxonomy (GTDB): domain Archaea; phylum Thermoproteota; class Thermoprotei_A; order Sulfolobales; family Acidilobaceae; genus Thermodiscus. The sequence goes on from JALVJB010000054.1 coordinate 1,188, forward strand.
ATATTTCATTCCTCAAGTTATTATAATCCTTAATAGATACTTTATTATTTTTTATAATAATTTTTTCATTTAATTTATAATTAATCAGAGGCTCTACCCTTACTGTTATAACACCTTTATTCTTTGCATCGCCGAATAAGAGACCTATCAATGAAATAATTTTTTCATTTTTACATTTTATGCCAGCTTTTTCCGCAGTACTGTGATCATTTAATCCCAGTGCTGTTGCAATAACCACTCTAGTCAACCATCTTGCTTTTCCTATTATTGCTTTGGCAGTAGGAATACCGGAGATCCACGCGCTTAATATTTCCGGGTTGTCTATGTCATGCAGAATCCGATAATGCATACCCTGGAAATCTCCGATCATCACAGGCGTGATTGCCTTGAAGGCTATTTCTCCTACGACTTTGCTTCCAGCTGGTAACCTTTTTGCAGCTTGCACTGCTTCACTGAGGGTCTTTGATAGTATTTCCTCTGTCACTTTCTAGTCACCGCTGATGGTTGCTTCTGCAAGCCTCTTCAATGTTAGAAAATAGTCCTCAAGTACAGCCATAGCCTTTATCTCGTCACATCTATGAAGTTCATTGCTTCTTAATGTCTTTAATAAAGAGATTAAACAGTCTATTCTTAATTCTATATTATTTTCACTATTATCTTCCCGAGTGCTACAGGCATTTTTTAATATTTCGTGGGTTTGAGGACATAGCTTAATTAACCCATATACTGTTAAGGCTAAGGCAGTGCCATAGCCTTCAACCGCATCTTTTTTCGAATTGAATATGTAATTAATTAGGCATGTCAGTTTGCCTTTAGCATACTTATTTCTTTTTTCTCCATTTGAAATTTCAATATTAATAGTTCTATTTTTATCGTTGCTATATAAAAGATAGTTTATAATTAGGTTAAATTCATTAATTTTTAATATTTTTCCTGTTATTAAGTCTCTTTCTTCCTCAAAGCATTCTTTTATTCGGCTTGGGCCTCGTCGTTCTTCGCCCTGGGCTTTAGGGATTTTTTCATTAAATATTTTGTTCTTTGATGAATAGAATAGTATAGCTGTCACGAGCCCTGCTTCTTGCACCAAGGATGGTAGTGCTCGGAGCCTGGATTTCAGACCCCCAGCGTTATCACCAGTGACCTTGTAGACTTTCTCGAAAGCCTCTATCGCTAGGGTTACTGGATCTCTTTCCCGGCTGGCCGTCACTTCTAGCTCCCCCCATCGCCATTACCTTGACTGCGGGCAGATTTCTGGTAAAAGCCCAGTTTTATGAGGCCAGCGCCCACCGTTTCCTTCCCGCCTACTATTAGCGAGGAGCCTAGCTTCACTTCTATCAATACCCTCAATGTATCGAGGCCTGTGGCTCCACCATTATTGCAGTGCGTATTTTTGAATCCTGTATCCACTATCATGCCTGCCAATAAGACCCCCCACGGTATGTATTCTTCGGTCCATAGTGCTCCCGGCGCGACTGTTTTCTTAACTCGATCGAGCCTTATCCTCGTTCTTTTCTCGAGGAGACTGTCAAGGACTGCTTTCAGAGCGTCGTCGGGTAGCACTAGTATTCTCCCGGAGAAGCCTAGGGCTTGGTATAGAGGGTGTAGCTTCTCGATTGTTGAGAGATCCGGGCTTGACTCTATTGGTTTAACGCTAGGTTTAAGTGTTATAGTTCCCAGGTGTACATCCCCTTTGCTACTATCGTTGTTACTGGCGTCTGTGCCCTTGCCTGGCGATCGTCCTATATTTATGATGTAGGCTTTGTCGTCTTCCAGGTCTTTTAGCAGGTTTCCGATGAAGCCTGACAGCGTGTTGGAATCGTTACGCGTGCCTCCGTTGTTCGCGGTTTCCGCGGCGTCTAGGAGGGCTTTGAGGCGTGCTAGTAGGAGTTTTCCGGTTACGTATACTACTCCTTTCTCGGCGCTAGGCGCTGGGACTAGTACTGGGTAGAAGTCCGATATGGATACCTTGCTTGCTCCCTTGTCTCCTTCGAGTTCGGGGCCTAGTAGGCAGCACAGCTTTCCACAATCATAATTACTATTTTTATTACAATCAATTATGTATTGATTATTTCTATTGTCTATGCAGTCTAGTTTATGGCCGAGAGAGGTCTTCAGGGAGCCCTTAACCTCGCTCCCGGGAATATACCATATGCCGAGCGGGTCCCTCACCACGGGGAGGTCCACTACACCAGGACTCCTTCCAGCTCCTGGGTGAACCTTTGTGAGGGTTGAGGCGAATACCACAAGGACCTTACGATTACTTCGTGTTCCACCTTGGGGAGTACCATGTGACAACTATTAGGACACCCTTACCGCAGTATTATTTTGGCGATGTTGTAATATATAAGTAATTAGCTCGAAAACCTACCTATCCATTCCCCTCTCAGCCCATGCTAGTGCAGCTATCCGGCCAGCGGAGCCGGAGAACCATCCTGCTAGTAGCCCTGCTACTACGTCGCTTGGCCAGTGGACCCCCTGGATGATCCTTGACAGCGCGACTGCTAGTGCCCATGACCATAGTGCTATGGTTGTGAGGGTCCCCCGCCTACCCGTGTAGTAGGAGGCTATCGTTGAAGCCCTGGAGGTGTGCCCGGAGGGGAAGGCGTACTGGTCGATTCTCCCCAGTAGTCCTCCGGCGCGGCTCGTGTAGTCGCTTGTGGAGGGTCTCGGTGTTGATAGGCCTAGCTTTAGTAGGAGTACGAGTGTTGTTGAGAGGGCTAGTCCTGCTAGTAGGCCTATCGTGTCCGGGCCTATCTTGTGGAGCCTTTGGTACTCCCACACTAGTACTATTAGGGTTATGATGGCTGCGGCCTCCATGCTTCCTGTGGCGGCTACGGCTTCTACTAGGGGGTTGCCCGGCCTAATGGTTACGTGTTTGAGTATCTCCTGGTCTATATTGTGTACTTGCGGGTACGCCACGGCCTCGACCAGTACCGCTGCTAGGAGTAGCGTGCCGGATACTAGCAGGCTTGCCAGCGGAGGCTTCTTCAACCGGTATATTCCCCCGTCTTAGCCGTTGTCCTTCACAGGTTTTTGACGGCTTCGAGCTCATCAAGGTAGGGGCGAGCCCAGCTTGTACGCGTGAACTCCCGGGGGGTACACGTGCAGGTTATCCTGCCCGCCTCGAGGTAGGCCACCCTTGTAGCCAGTACTAGAGCGTCTATAATGCTATGGGTGACGTGTATCACCGTTATCTTTTCCTCCCGGTGTATCGTTGAGAGGAGCCTCCTGCCCGCCTGCCTAGCCCCGGGGTCTAGGTTGGCTAGGGGCTCGTCTAGTAGGAGTACTCTCGGCTTTACTGCTAGAGCCCTTGCGAGGGCCGCCCTCTGCTGCTCCCCACTGCTTAGTGTAGAGGGCTTCCGGTCGAGGAGGCGTTCTATTCCTAGCCTCCTGGCTAGGTGCTCGGCCCTCTCCTCGGCTTCCTTTCTCGGAACGCCCCTGACAGCCTGGGGGTAGACTATGTTCTCTAGCACCGTCATGTGGGGCCATAGGGCGTAGTCTTGGGGTACCAGTGCAAAGCCCCTCTCCTCGGGTGGGAGGTGGTCAATCCTTTGGCCGTTTAGGAGTATCTCTCCCCGCCTCGGCCTCTCGAGGCCAGCCAGTGTTCTTAGTAGTAGGGTTTTACCCGCACCGCTGGGCCCCAGGATTACCAGGTAGTCTCCCCGCTCGGCCACGAGCCTCTCTACTCTTAGGCGGTAGTCCTCCTTGTCGAGGAGTATGTTCCTGGCTACTAGGCTCACTTCCCAGCCACCACCCTTAAGGCCGTAAAGGCTAGAAGGGTTATCCCAGCGTATAGTGCTGCTAGTGCAGCTGCTACCCGGAGGCCGTATATTGAGAGGTACTCGAGTATGAGTATGTTCACGGTCTTCGGGTAGTAAGCCACTACTAGGAGCGCTCCAACCTCGCTCAGGCCACGGGCCCATGCCAGTATTGACCCGGCGAGTATGCTCCTCCATGCCAGGGGCAGTGTTATATCGGTGAATACCCTTGACTGGGGGACCCCCAGTGTCCTCGCAGCCTCCTCAAGGCTCACTGGTATGGACTGGATCCCCACCTTGACCGTGTCTACCAGGAGGGGGGCACTAACGAAGGCCATAACTAGGACAACGCCTAGGAGGTGATCCTTCACCGCCAGGCCTAGGCGCCCCAGCGCCTCGCCTATGGGGGACGAGGGGCCGTAGGCCTCGAGGAGCATTATACCAGCCACAGTGTGGGGAAGCGCTAAGGGCACGTCTACCACTGCCTCTACAATGCTCTTACCGGGGAACCTGTGCCTGGCTAGAACGTAGGCTAGGG
>JALVJB010000055.1 GCA_027034115.1 Acidilobaceae archaeon
AGTCGGCGTGGTCTGCCGCTGCGAGGCTACGGGTCCCCCAGAGGGTGGCAGCTATCCTCGACCCAGACGTGCCTCTCGCAATGCTCCTCGCTATTGCTACGGGCTCCTCCCTGTATGCTCCGATAGCTACGCCGAAGCTGTCTATGAACCTCTTCTTAACCTCTTCCACGACGTCATCGGGTATGTCCCTGATTGAGAGGGCGTGGACCCATTCGGCTATCCTGCGAGCTATCGTCTTCCCCATTAGGAACACCTCGATGTAGAGGTCCACTTAACTATACTGGATTCTCGGAGCTAAAATATTACCGGTTAAAAACGCTCATATGCCTGCGGGCCGCTCAAAGAGTTCGGACCGGTGAATATGGGGACGGTTAGTGCTCTGGCAGGCTAAGTATCCCTACACGGTTGCTTTGAAGTCGTATGCCGAGAGGGAGCTAGGGTACTATGGACCGGTAGAGGAGCTTCTCTCCGACGAGGACGCTGCTCGCCTAGCCATGAAGCGCTTAGAGGCGGCGCTTTCGAGAGACGGCCTCCCCGACAGCATCGGTGAAACCACGTGGGAAGAGGTGCTCTCATTCCACGCCGCCCTAGCCGCGGTAGCATTGTCGGGTAGCCTACGCCTACTCCGCCGGTTCGCCCAGGCCGAGGCCGAGCGAGCCAGGAGGCTCCTGCGAGGCGAGGATGAGAGGGGCCTGCTTCGCCTCGCCCGCGCACTTGGACTGAAAGCTAGGAAGAATAACGTGTCAATCAACTGGCTGTACAGTCAGAGGAGGGGGGTTATCCCACGCATCCTCCAGTTCTCACTGAGCCTGGCCAACTACCTCCGCGTCGCCGCCAGCCTCGAGGACTCCCGGTGGAGGCTGTCTAACTCGTTCCTGTTAGGCGGGAGAGTGTACCTTGACAGGGAGGGCTTCGAGGACCTCGTCTCAGCCAGGGTGGCCGACAGGATAGCAGAGCTTGCAGACGAGTATAGGGAGCTGGAGGTTACCAGGCTGAGGGAGCTGGGGCAGAGATTCGCCTCCAGCCTCGACTACGAGGCTCCAGGAGTCTTCGACCCCAGCCTCTTCCCAGAATGCATCGCTGAAGCAGTAGAGGAGGCTAGGCGTGGAAACCTATCCCCCGATCGCCTCTACATGATAGCCACATTCCTAGCGAATATCAACGCTCCGGTAGACTATCTCGAAGACCTCCTATACGCCTCCGGCGCAGTATCAAGGGCGGAGGCCAGGGTTATAGCCGAGGTACTCCTCTCCGAGGCTAGAAGATACAGGCCGTACAAATGCGAGGCCGCCCTGGAGAGGGGCGTCTGCTCCAAGTGCCAGGGAAGCGTGCTGGCCGAATACTGGAAAGCTATCCGCAAGAGCCGGGGGACCCAGCGATCTGGTCGACGAGCCTAGCCAGCCGGGCCCGGCCCTCCCTTACAGTCATATTAGCCTTCTCCGCTATGAGGGCCAGCTGCCTCGTCGAGGAGAATACGGGGGACCCTCCCACTACTAGTGGAACCGCCATCTGTGCTGCCGAGAGGAGCTCGACAACGGATCCTCCCTCGCTAGAGTAGGCTATTATCCCGCTGTGCTTGAACCCCGACTCCCTCGCCAGCGATAGGAGGTGGAGGGCGCAGCCGAGGCTTCTAGCCCTCACATGCATTATCGGCCCCGTTGCCTTTAGCCAGACGTCGGGGGTCCCCCGCGAGAGGACTCTCACTATCTCCTCAACCGTGACCTCGCCGTGGGTCTTATAGAGTATGCGGGAGTCCTCGTCCCTGCCCCAGTGCAC
>JALVJB010000056.1 GCA_027034115.1 Acidilobaceae archaeon
CTTGGCCCATGGTGGGGGCCTCCGCTCGACTCGAGAGCCAGCTTCACCCCGGAGGCGAGTAAGTCGTACTGTGTAACTATGCCTACGAGCCTGCCCTTCTCATCAATCACCGGGAGGCCGGCGTAGTTGTACTCTCTCATGAGGTCCCATATGCTTGAGACGAAGTCGTCGGGGGAGACGCTCTTCACCTCCCTGGTCATGATCTCCTCTACTTCGCGGCCTGCCAGGTAATCGGGGTTCTCCCCGAGCATGGACCGGATAATGTTCTCGAGGCCGAGGCTTCCCCTGAGGATCCCGCCCTCCACTATGGGGGCGTACCACTCGTCGGCCCTTAGCATGGCCCGGAGGGCGTCTTCGACTTTGGAGTCCTGGCTGAGGACAACTGGAGGCTCCTCCATAACCGATTCGACTAGAGCGTTGCTCTTGAGGCTCGTGATCACTAGAATGTCGGCTCTAGTGACTCGCCCTAGGAGCTTGCCCCTCCGAGGGTCTACTACGTAGGCTATCCTAGCCCTAGTAGAGCGGAACAGGGCCCTGACCCTTGTAAGGGGGTCGTCTGGGTAGACCCTTATCGGATCCTTATCCATTATAAGGGAGACGGGTGATGAGAGAGTCTTCTGGAAGAATCCCGTGTTCAAGGCGGTTATGCACCATTATAATAATGGTTCGAACGGGTTATTATGTCTTAACAAGGATTTTTTCCATTGACCCCCAAGGGGATAGTTAGGCTTCTATGAGGGCTATCTGCCCGATCGCTTGACCGGGCAGGTTCCTATCGAAAACAGCGATTACAAGAGGGTTACGGCGGCCATGCCTCCGGACTATACGGCCTTTATACACGTTCCCTTTAGCATCGCGGTAGATTACCCTCTTACCTATCAGGGACGATACGTCACCATCATAGCCTAGCACGCAGAGGATTACCTTATTCATGTGCTGCCTGCCACCGCCCCGAACATAACTCTCTATTACAGCCTTGACTACCACCTATCCGCCACCCCACAACCGCTATCTGCACCGATAGATTACATAAAGCTATCCTTAATCAACACCCTGTCTTTCCAGTACACGTATCCATAGTACCTTGCGAGGTATCCTATGATTGAGGAGGCCACGCCTAGCTTGACCCTCTTAGCCATGAGGTCGCAAGAACTCTTACCCACACATCTAGGCTCGTCTAAGTCGAAGCCGATGAGCCTTATCTCACGGAAGCCTAGAGCCATTGCTAGGGTTACCAGCCTGTCGCCATCGGTGAATCCTCCTATTCCCAGCACGGGCCACAGGCAATACCTTTGACTAGTGTACACCACGCTCCCGTGGATACTATCGGCTAGCAACCTGCTCAGGGCAAGATTATCTCCGTGCAGGTGAACGAGCCAGAACCGGGCCGCAGACAAGGGCACAGAAGGAGATAGAAGAGCGTCAAGGTCTCCCGCGACAATATCAAGGCGTGGCGCGAGCCCCGCCGCTTGCTCCACCGACATTACTAGTCCAGGGCACCGGGGGACCCTCTCGGCTAGAGGGCCGAGGATGCATGCTACCTCGCTGTCCGCTATTTCTAGGAGCCACTGCGAGAACTCGCACGTCTTAGCTAACTCTTGAAGTACTGCGCCGAGCTCTGCGGCCTCGAGCTCGCGCCTAGGATTTAGGCCGAGGCTCTTCTCGGCTATGAGCTTGTAAGCGCGCCTAGCCGGTTCGAGCCTCTGGCAGAGGCTCCAGTAGGCTCTGCACGACCCGCCTCGCAGCCTCGTGTAGGCCTCTACTCCAAG
>JALVJB010000057.1 GCA_027034115.1 Acidilobaceae archaeon
TCATCGTCTACGATGACTACGCTTCCAATATTCTCCTCTGCCATCTTCCTGATTGCCTCGGCAACGGTTGCATCCTTCTTGAAAACTATCGGGGTCTTGGTTACGAGGGATATCACGGGTAGCTCCTCATGGGTCACGAGGGCCTCACCGGTACCCTTACTGATGCCTGCCTAGTTATTATACTCCTTGTTCTCACCTATTTTCTACTACAAAACTTCTTCAGTGTTTTCACAACCTCGTAGTCGCACGGGGTTATCGAGCGGTCTTTATCCGTCGAGACTAGCACTCGCTTGAACGTGTCCGCCTCCTCCGGTGTCAGGAACGGTCTGCTCACGCTCTTCTTTGTCTCAATGCTGAGGCAGACGTCGTTTTCCGGGTCCTCGGGGTCAATGATCGTCGTCGGCCCCCAGTGCTTCAACGCCAGCCTCCTATACGTTGCGAAAATGTTCACGACACCGCCGACGAGTATTAGGGGGGCGCCTATATCGACTGCCCTAGTTGTGAGCACCTTGTCCAACAGGCACTGCCGCATATACACGAGGCCCCCGGACTCTAGCGGGGGTGGGAGGTAGCGGCTCTCGTATGGTAGCATGAAGCCTATCGCCACGTCGACTTTTTCAAGGTTGAAGTACTGGAAGATCATGGGTGAGAAGAGGTCTTCGTCCACGAACACGCCAATTTTCGCGATGGGGTCCCCGGAGGAGTCATGGATAGTGAAGACTTTCGGGGTCCGCCCCCTGTGTAGGCCTAGGGCCTCCTCGCGGGGTGTTAGCAGCATCTTCCTATACTTGTCCAGGACGCCGTCCGGCCTAACATGGACTACCGTGACATAGTTCCTAGGCCCTGCCACCTCGTAGATTGGCCCGAAGAGTATGTTCACCTGGTACCTCATACTCATCCTGAGAAGGCTCCTGAGGGGGCTTCCCTGACTCATTGTTTTAGGATTGAGCATCATCGACCTGGTAGTTATCCTGTTCCTAGCCCTCTCGTTATCCTTGATGTAGGCTGGTATGTTCCCCGTTGTAGGGTAAGCGTTTGATACCAGGAGGTCTACCTGGTGGCCGGATTCCAGGGAGCTATCTAGGAACTCGTGGAATAGGGATAATACGTGGTGGCTGTTGTGGGAGTAGCTTGGCCCGCTCCTCGTAGCCCTGATGGATCCGTGTAGGACTGCAATGCTAACCTCTCCTCTACCAGTCACCTATTGGCCCCCCTCCTCCTCTCCCTGTATTTTTGGAGGCACTCGGAGAAGGCGTGGCCCTCGCCCTGATAAGCCTGGAGCACTGGCTGGGCCACTCCTGCCAGTTCAGAGTGTACCTCTGCTAGTACTTTAACCCTCTCCTCCTCTCCAGACTCTATCTTATCCATTCTCTCCTCTAGGACTCTGGTTCTTTCCTCACTTATTAGTTTAGGAATTCTCGTTAAGTTTTCTCTCCCAACTATTCTAGATAGCTCCTCGAACGCCTCATAGTCTAACTCATCCTCGAGCTTTTCCCCGCCGGTAACCACTGTGAGGTACTTGTGCACTAGCTGGCCTCTAATGGTGGGCACCAGCCTGTCCTCTTGTATCCTAGACACGTATCTCCTCTTGAAGAGCGTCTCAACTATCTTGGCGTATGTGCTGGGCCTCCCGATCCCCCGGGACTTCATTAGGGTGATTATGTCTCCCTGCGTGTACAAGGGCACCCTGCTCCTCTTCCTCAGGTACTCGAGGACTGCGCCCACGACGCCTACAGGTAGCGGTGGGTGCTCGCGAATGTAA
>JALVJB010000058.1 GCA_027034115.1 Acidilobaceae archaeon
CTCCTCTACTCTGCGAGCGTGGTCCAGGCCTTCTCGAGCGGCGGAGGCTATAGCCACCCGGAGCCTACCGGCCTGAAACCTGGGGACATCGTCCTCGGGCATAGTAGTGGAATAGTTGACTGGATTATACCGGGCTACTGGACGCATGCAGGCATGATTGTAGGCTATGACTCGAGCATTGGAGACTGGATCGTCGTAGAGTCTAACGAGGAGGGAGTACACCTAACACCGCTGAGCGAGTTCCTCTCGCGCTACGACACCGTGGCGGTAGTAAGGGTTGCGACTACTGACTCGGTCCGGCAGGCGGCCGTCCAGTTCGCTCTTGCACAGATTGGGAAGCCTTACGACATATTCTGGTTCACCAAGGAGGTCTACGGGTCCAGCTATTATTGCAGCGAGCTGGTATGGGCATCCTATAAGGCTGTTGGCGGCCCGGATATCGATGCTCATCCCGGTTGGAGCTGGACCTACGCCTACGGCGTGGCTCCCCAGGAGATATATGATGACGGGGATACCTACGTGATATACTACGACTCGGCCTGATGGGGTAGGAACCACTTTACCTCCTTCTCTACCAGCTCCATGTATTTTTTATCCGTCAGGATGGTTGAGAACTCGTATTCAATAGTGTCGAGCATCTTCTCGGCCATCCCGTTGATATAACCGGTCATGTACTCTACATAGTCCATATTAATAGTGGAAATAGGTACGCCGGCCTTACCAACGCTAGCAGTCGACACGAGCCAGGCCGCGGCCAGCCTAGGCGTAACCCTCTCCAAGTCTAAGGGGTCTCCGTAGAACCCGTTGCCTATATAGTACTCCCGGGCGAAGGCGTATGCGAGGCTTATAGCGGCGGTCCTCCAGGACTCCTGGAAGAGCTCCTCAGCCTCCTCCATTAACTCCTTCTTCTTCTCCCTGCAATCAACGTCTCTTAGCCGTAGCCTGAGGGCTCCCTCGAGGAAGCTGCACTTTGCTATTAGGGGCTTGTAGGACCCGTGGACTAGGATTATGGCCGATGCTAGGGGGCTCTTCAGGACAGTTGAGACCAGCTGGTCCTCATCGCTCATTATGAAGGAGGACTCTCTCCAAGCGCCAGTGATCATAGCTTGGATCTCTCTATGGCGGAAGGGCGCGAATCCCAGTGGGTGGCCGTGGTAGTCGTAGACGCTTGGTATGCTCCAAAGCAGGCTACTATTGAATACTTCTGGTTCTATGGCGGGTGCCATGTCGATCTTAGCGGTTATCCTCTCTTTTACTAGTTCCTGAACTACCCTGTAGGACTCTATATCGTATGGGTGAAAGTATAGCACCAATCTTGAATCCGGCAAATCCCGCTCTTCCCGAGAGAAGGGAGAGGTGTCTCGTCGAGTTTATAGGGGTTCACTGTTTCCACAGGCGCGGTCAAGCATAAATGTCCGACAGCTTCCTAGTGGCTATTCTAAGTGGAGGGTGGAGAGGGAGGATTGCCCGCACCTGTTAGGAGAGTAGTCCTGGATATATTGAAGCCTCTCAGGGGTCCCTCAATAATCGACGTGGCCAGGGAGGTCGCCTCACTCCCGGGCATTGAGGGCGTGAACTTAACAGTCAAGGAGATAGATGTTGAAACGATAACCCTCAGCATGACAATAGAAGGCTCCGATATAGACTTTACAGCAGTCAAGGAGAAACTCGACCTTCTAGGCTGTGTTATCCACAGCGTAGACCAGGTTGTCGCCGGTAAGAAGATAGTAGAGGAGCCAGAGAACGTTGAAGAATAGGCA
>JALVJB010000059.1 GCA_027034115.1 Acidilobaceae archaeon
ACTAAGCAGTGGGGAGCAGCAGAGGGCGGCCCTCGCAAGGGCACTAGCAGTAAAGCCAAGAGTACTCCTACTAGACGAGCCCCTAGCCAACCTAGACCCCGGGGCGAGGCAGGCGGGCAGGAGGCTCTTCTCAACAATACACCAGGAGGAAAAGATAACGGTGGTACACGTCACCCATAGCATTATAGACGCTCTAGTACTGGCTACGAGAGTAGCCTACCTCGAGGCGGGCAGGATAACCTGCACGTGCACCCCCCAGGAGTTCACGCGTACAAGCTGGGCCCGCCCCTACCTTGATGAGCTCGAAGCCGTCAAAAACCTTTGAAGGACACGGCTAAGACGGGGGAATATACCGGTTGAAGAAGCCTCCGCTGGCAAGCCTGCTAGTATCCGGCACGCTACTACTAGTAGTGATACTCGTCGAGGCCGTGGCGTACCCGCAAGTACACAAGATAGACCAGGAGATACTCAAACACGTAACCGTGAGGCCGGGTAACCCTCTAGTAGAAGCAGTAGCCGCCACCGGCAGCATGGAGGCCGCAGCCATCATAACCCTAATAGTACTAGTGTGGGAGTATCACAGGCTCCACAAGATAGGCCCGGACACGATAGGCCTACTAGCAGGACTAGCCCTATCAACAACACTCGTACTCCTACTAAAGCTAGGCCTATCAACACCGAGACCCTCCACAAGCGACTACACGAGCCGCGCCGGAGGACTACTAGGGAGGATCGACCAGTACGCCTTCCCATCAGGGCACACCTCCAGGGCTTCAACGATAGCCTCCTACTATACGGGTAGGCGGGGGACCCTCACCACTATAGCCCTATGGACATGGGCACTAGCAGTAGCACTATCAAGGATCATCCAGGGGGTCCACTGGCCGAGCGACGTAGTAGCAGGGCTACTAACAGGATGGTTCTCTGGGGCTCTAGGAAGGGTTGTAGCGTGTTGGCTCAGCGGCTACTATTCAGCCTCCCAGCCTTAGGAGGCCACTGCATCGTCGTTGCTTTGAGGCTTCCTTTTTGTTTTGGTAGCGAATGCTCTCACCTCAACTATGCTTATGACTGCTTCGGATAGGTCTCTGCTGTAGGCTGCGATCCGCCTTATACTGTCCAGAATTGCGGTTGTGTCTGGTAAGTAGCTTGTAATGGTTATTGAGTTTCTAGCATTCTCCTCCTTCTCGCGGAAGGTTAGGGCCTGTCTTAGCGCTTCCATTGCTTTCTGCTTGTCGAGTAGTTGTAGGCTCGTGGAGGCCTTGTTGAACAGTCTCCTTGCGTCTTCTAGGAGTTCCACTAGGTCATCCGTGATTACCGCGTCTCTCCTGGTCGTTTTGAGTATTTGGGCTATGAGTACTGCGTGGTCTGCTACTCTCTCTATACTTTTAGCGGATATCACCTTGTATAGTATCTCTGGTAGCGTTTCTATTCCCGCTTCTTTGGGGGTTAACTCGCCTTGTAGGAGCATTGATAGCTCCCTCATTATGAGGAGGAAGAACTTGTCTACCACTGTGTCTCGCTCTATTATGCTGTCTAAGAGTGCTTCGTCCCCGGTGATTATTGCTTGGGCGAGGTTCTCGAGCATTGACCTGGTTATACTTATCATCCTGTTGAAGGCCCTGTCAACGCTTATCGTCGGCGGCCCGGTGATCGTGCATAGCTCTATCCTACCATACTGTTCCTCGAGTATTTCTAGGCCAAGGGCCCTCTTCCTCGCCTCCTCAATGATGCCGTTTACCACGTGTATATCTACTCCGTCATACTCCACGATCATCCTATCGTAGCCTGCTAGGTAGGCTGAGAGTATCTCGGTAAGGAGTAGGTCTAGGTTCTCACTTGTCACTCTTATTGTTTTAACGGCTTTTCCCTTTTTGCGGCGAGCGAGTGGCTTTACAAGGAGGCTTCCATCTGGCAGTCTCTCTAGCTCCACCTCGGAGCCTGGGTGGAGATTCCAGGATTGTGCCCACTCCTTGGGCAAGGAGACTATGAAGGTTGACCTCCCCGTTACCTGTACCTTGCGCCTGTACGTTGCCATTACGAGTTATTCCCGAATACGAGTGAGGCCGAATATAGTCTAAATAGTTATGCTGGCCTCCCCTATAGCCCTCAGGGTTTCCCGTGCAATGTACGTGGCATGGTCGGCGACCCTTTCTAGCTGGCGTAGTATTAGGGCTTCCAGCGCCTCGCCGCAGGAGACCTCCTCCATGGTAGCTATCCTCCTCAGGGCCTCGTAGTACATCTTGTCTATGCTGGAGTCGAACTCTTCTACTCCACGGGCAAGCTCCGGCTTCTTCTGGGTGAAGGCTTGGAATGCCTTCTCAAGCATCTCCCTAGCCTTACCAGCCGCCTCAAGGGTCTCGTGGTTGAGTTCTTTCTTACCAGCTAGCTCGAGGGTTAGCATTATCTCGTTAGCGTACCTCGTCACCCTGAATAGGTCGTAGGAGACTTTTATGAGGGACTCGACGTATAGGAGTGTGCGGCCAAGCGGCTGCCACTTGGCTATGAAGAACAGGGCCTCACTATAAATAGTGTCCTTTAAGTGCTCCGCTAGACTAGTCTGTGCTGATAGGTCCCTCGCCTTTTGAGGGTCCCTCAAGGCCTCCTCGACGGATTCCAGGGATTCCAGGGATATCTTGAAGAGCCTCCTGAGGTTGGAGATCATGTGTTCGAGGTCCTCCTCCCTACCCGTTACCTCTGCCATCTAGAGCTCACCCCTGAAGAACTTCTCCGTGAGGGGGTTGGACGGGTTCAATGCCACCTCCCTTGAGGGTCCCTGTTCTACCACGTGGCCGTCGTATAGGAATACTAGGTAGTCCGACACTCTCACCGCCTGGCTGGGCATGTGGGTCACGAACACTACCGTTATGCCCTCCTCCCTAACTAGGCTGCGGATGGCTTCTTCAATCTTAACCGCGTTCACCGGGTCCACGTTAGCCGTCGGCTCGTCGAGGAGGAGTATCTCCGGCTTCACGGCTAGGGCCCTTGCAAGGCTGAGCCTCTGCCTCTGCCCCCCGCTCAGCTTGCTGGGAGGGTCCCCCAGCCTGTCCTTCACCTCGTCCCAGAGCATCGCCCTCTCGAGGGCCCACCTCACTATCTCGTCGAGCTCGCGCTTCGACCTGGCTAGGCCGTGGAGCCTCGGGCCTACCGCCACGTTATCGTATATACTCATGTGGGGGAAGGGGTTGGGGTCTTGGAAAACCATCGTGGCCCTCCTGCGTACCTCGTAGGGCTCCATCTCCCACACGCTCCTCCCATGGATGAGTATGTCCCCCTCTACTATGGCCTCTGGGTTGAGGTCTAGGAGCCTGTTAATAGCCCGGAGCATCGTCGACTTACCAGTACCGCTTGGCCCCATCACTGCGGTAACAGTCGCCTCGGGGCACCGGAATGATACGCCGTCGAGAATCCTCTTACCCGAGAGCGTGACCCTGAGATCCCTTACCTCCAAGGCGTAGCCCGTCACAGTATCTTCACCTCCTTGACGAGGAGTCTCGCCAAGAGCATGACCCCCACTATTATCGTCATGAGGACGAGCGCGGCGCCCCACGCCAAGTCCTGGGCGGGCTTGTAGGGCATCTGGATGAACTGGTATATCATGAGGGGCACCGCTCCCCCCACCTTGTAGAGGCAGAGATGGTAGCCCTCGTAGGCTCCTCCAACAGTGAATAGGAGTGGCGCGGTCTCCCCAGCAGCCCTTGCCAGGCCTATCAGTATCCCTACCAGTATGCCCCTCCTCGCAGCTGGGGCTATTAGGGCGTACACGGTCTTAAGCCTCGTAGCCCCCAGACTATACGCCGCCTCCCTCACACCCTCGGGCACTCCCCGGAGGGCCTCGCTAGCCTGGACAGCCATGTATGGGAGTATCACTAGGGTGAGGGCTACTGCCCCAGCTAGCATATTGTACCCGCCGACTACGTGGTCCACTAGTACGGCGTATACTGTTAGACCCACGAGTATGGTGGGGAACTCGACTAGAGTGAGGGCTAATAGGAGGGTCCCCCTGCTAATCCTCGAGCCTCGAAACTCAGCTATCAGCACCGAGGCTGGAAGGGCTATCAGCGTTGCAACCGCTATCGCCAGCCCCGACAACTCGAGGCTGCCAACGAGGGCTGGGCCTATCCCGCCGGGGTTCTGGGGGTCGAAGGGGTGCGGCGGCTCTGTCAGGAACCGGTAGAGGCCTATCCTAGCAATCGCCTCTACGCCCCGCACTATTACCATGTAGAGTATGTGTATTAGTGGGAGAACCGAGGCTATGGCTAGGGCTACTATCACGGCTAGGCCGACCGCGTTCTCCAGCTTCCTCGCCCTAAGGCTACGGGGCAACACCCATCACCTTCTCCTCCCACTTCTTCATGTACCATACCGCCGCCACGTTCACGGCGAGGCCTATCGCGAAGATCACGAGTCCCCCCGCGAACAGGGCGCTTGTCATGTAGTGGTAGAAGCCAGCGTTACCGAACTGGGAGGCTATAAGGCTCGAGACAGTCACCCCCGAGTCGGTGACCGATGGGGTTATAGTCATGCTATTCCCTATGACGAGGCTAACCGCCACAGTCTCGCCAACGGCCCTGGCGAAGGCTAGGGCGAGGCCGGCTACAATGCTGGGCTTGACCATGCCCAGAAGTATCCTTATGACTTCGAGCCTCGTGGCTCCAAGGCTGTACGCCGCCTCACGGATACTCAGGGGTATCATCGAGTAGGCCTCCCTGATCACGGCCGCGGCGAAGGGAGTGCTCATCACGGCGAGGAGCACTCCCGCGGTAGCGATGGTGTAGCCGGAGGAGGGGTGCTTCGAGAACAATGGTATCCAGGAGGCGTGGCTGCTCAGCCATGATAGTATTGGGTACATGTGGGGGGCTAGGAATGCCAGGCCCCACAGGCCATAGATTATCGTTGGCGTAGCCGCCATGAGGTCTGTTAGGAGTGAGAGGGACCCCCGGAGCCTCCTAGGTGTGAGCTCCTCGAGAGCTACTGCTAGGGAGACTGAGAGTGGGGCCGCGATTAACACGGCTATGAGGCTCGTGTAGACGCTGCCGTAGATCGCTGGCAGCAGCCCATACCACTCCGCCTGGGGGTCCCCTTCCACAGCCCTCCAGGTTGTGTCAGTGAATACGTGGAAGCCTTCCCTAGATATCACCGGGATGGAGTAGGCGATGAAGACGCCTAGCATGGCTAGTATCACGAGTAGGAGTGTAAGGCTGGCTGGGAGGTGTAGGAGGAGGAACCTCTCGTCGTCCCGGCTCCTAACCCCTCTAACCCTCCTCAACAGCCTCGATAGGGGTCCCCCATTCATCTCCGCGAATCACCCCCTGCACTCTAGGAGGCCTGCGGCCTCCAATGCTACCCTCCTTAGGTTCTCTGGCAGCGGGGCGTATCCCTGGAGTACTTGCTCCTGGCCTGGCCCTGCTATGTACTCGATGAACGCC
>JALVJB010000060.1 GCA_027034115.1 Acidilobaceae archaeon
CTCACCGCTACAAGCGTTATGTCCTCTCTAGCTAGCTCCTCTAACTCCTCTTGGTTGTACTCGTGGAGGTGTACGTGCATATCGTAGTATGTAGTCCTCTTCATCGCAGGCGCTCACCTCCCTCTTAACTCCCTCCTCTATATACGCCTTTGCCCTCTTGGCAACCGTTACGAGAAGTATGCCTGGGAGAAGGCTAAATACGATAAACGTAATTCTCCACACAACTAGTACTCCAGACGAGAGAATACCTACAAGGCCGTACTCGAAGAATAACGCGCCCCCAGGAGTCGGAGTCATCACCATGACATGGGAAACCTCCATAGCCAGGAACGCCCTGATAACAGAGGAGAGGTTAATGATCTCTGTTAACCCATGGGCTAGGAGTATTATCGAGACAGACTCGACAATATGGGCCGCTATTGTTAAGAGAAGACCAGTAGCTAAGAGTAGGGGCTTACGGGAGAGCTCTCCGAATGTCTTAAAGAAGAGATCCCTCTGCTGAAGCATGTAGCAGAGATACTTCCTCCTCTTACCCCGGAACAACCGGTTCATCGATGAGGCGAACCTATTACTCCTCGCCCACGATAGCCCGGCTAGCCACATTCCGGCTATGAAGAGGGACACGGTGAAGGGTAGCCATGTCGCTGGTAGGAAGGGTATAGTGAGGATAAGCGTTATGAATACTGGGAGGAAAACGTCGAAGAGGCTCTCCAGCGTGGCAATAGCGAAGGACTCTCCCATACTGATCTCAGTGTACGAGGCGATAACGGCCGCCCTTGCAGGAGTCGCCCCGGTATAGGCTGGGGTTAGGATGCCGAAGAAGCGGCCTATAAGCCTCGCCAGGAGGGCTGTTGTGTAACTCATGCGAGCACCCTCACTCTTCCCCAGGAGTACTAGGCGGACAGCCCGGATCATCTCTCCTCCTAGAAGGGCTAGCATCGCTAGGAGCGCGTAGACGTCGAGGTGGAGTATGTAGTAGGCGAGCCTGGAGGGACCCCCAGCTATATGTACAAGGCTGAACCCGGTGAATAACGCGAGGATTATTGCACCGCTGACGAGGGTCCCCCTACCCCGCTTCAACACTAATCACTCATCCTGTCATGATACTTTAGGCCGCTACCCGTTAGGACGACAATAGAGCCTCCCCCTAGTAGCTCGTCAGCCACGTAGGCGGCGGCGCTAGTCGGCTCTACCAGGAACCCGCTCCTCGCGAGCCTCCTCCAAGCTGGCAAGACAACGGTATCTCCTACTACTACTAGAGCCTCCACCGCCCTAGCCATCTCTTCGAGCCGGGGAGGATCCCTGTAAACTAGAGCGTCTAGCAGGTCTCCTCCCCTTCCAGCCTCTAGTACTCGAGGGACCCTCCCACGGAGGCTGGCGGCATTGGGCGACTGCACCGCTACGAGCCTAGCCCTGACCCCTCTCTTCCTGAACCCCCTATGGAGGCCTAGGAGCAGGGTCCCAGAGCTGACGGGGACTATTACCCTCCTACTGCCCGGGTCTAGCTCCTCCGACAGGCTGGAGATGCCCTCTAGGAAAACGGGGCTATACGCGTGTGCAACGTAGAAGCACCCGCTAGACTCCTTCCTAGCCGCTAGAGAGGCCTCCTCCCGGGAATCATGGGCTATAATCTCAGCGCCCATGAAGCGGGAGATCCTGACCTTTCCGGGAGCACTGGAGCGGGGCACGTGGAGCCTCGCCTTCAAGCCGAGGCGGCCGGCGTAGGCGGCCACTGCGAGCCCCGTGTTACCACTG
>JALVJB010000061.1 GCA_027034115.1 Acidilobaceae archaeon
ATGTGCTACGCCACACTAGCAATGGTAACAGACTACGACGTATGGGCAGACCACCCTGTAACGGCGGAGGAGGTGGAGAAAATAATGACGAGCAACGTTGAACGGGCAAGAAAAATCCTATACAGCCTAATACCAAAACTCAGAGAAGACCCAGTCCCGGATAAGTGCAGCTGCTGCAGGGCGCTCGACATTGCAATCGTCTAAAAACCTGGAAAAAGCGTTCAGTGAAGCAGTTGAGGTGGCAAAAAGCCTGCCAAAACCAGAAATAGGAGACGACACAGTAATAGCCTACAGTGGCGGGGGCAAGCCTCCAGCACTAAACCTATACATAGCACTAATCCAAGCGGGAGCCAGGGCAACAATAGCCCCAGCATCACTAGCGGCGACTAGCATACTACCATACAGGGAAACCGGCACAGTAATCGCCTTCACAAACAGTGGGAGAGACGCTAGAGCCATAAACCTCCTAATGGCCGCGAGCAGCCTCGGAGTAAAGGCATACATCGTATCACCCCCACTACACCCAGCAGTAGAAGACCTAGTAGCCTCTCTAGAAGCCGAAACCATAACGGTGGAATCCGAGGCGACACTACTCGCAATGATGATCGCAACCCTCCACTGGAGACCCCAACTAATGGGGGCGCGGGAGCAGAGGATTCGGGAAGAGATAGAAGCGCTGCCTGAGGCCTGGGAATGGGTGCAAGAACGTTATAGTGACGTGCTAAACGCGATGCAAGACAGCATCCCAGCAAGGGCCTATTACTCATCTCTATTGGAGGCGGCGGCGCGATACCATACACTGGCGTCAGGGAGGCCTAGCTACGAGCTTCAAGATTCTTTACTTATAGAGGCTAGGGGTGAGAGGCCTCTGCTCTACGTGTCGAGCGTGGAGGCCCACAACTATAAGGATATACTGCTAGGTCTAGCCATGAAGGGCGTTCGCCCCTTAAAGGTTGAGGTTAACACCGACCCTGTTACGGC
Organism: Acidilobaceae archaeon; assembly: GCA_027034115.1. Lineage (GTDB taxonomy): Archaea > Thermoproteota > Thermoprotei_A > Sulfolobales > Acidilobaceae > Thermodiscus. The sequence goes on from JALVJB010000061.1 coordinate 982, forward strand.
TAACATATACGCTTCAATCATAGCTGGGATTATCTCCGGGAGGCTCGAATAGTGTCCAGGATAAGGTACGAAGTATATCCGCAGGCCTGCAGAGTCATAGCTAGGCTTGTCGAGTCCCTAGATCTAAGCCACATAGATCCCTCTAGGATACATTGCGTGAGAAGCGTGGGAGCCCGGACCCGGGCTATTGCTAGGATATACGGGTTGCCTAGGCCTTGGATAGTGGCTGGCTGCGAGCCGGGGTACGTTATCGAGGTTGTATCTGAGAAGTTCGATGCATTGCCTTGTGAGGAGAAGATTAAGACCCTGATACACGAGTTGCTCCATATCCCTCGAGGGTTTAGCGGCGGCCTGAGACCTCATGGGAGGCTTGTTAATGGTCGGAGGGTTTACCAGCTCTATAGGAGGCTGGGCGGCTCTGTCAGGGAGCTTTGCGGCATGCTATGACTGTAATTTCTCCTGGTAGTATTCGTATAGTTTTTTCAAACCGTATTGTAGCGGTATCAAGGGCTTCCACCCTGTTGCTTTTGACAGCTTCGCCGTTGACGCTATACTCGCTGTTATATCTCCGGGCCTCCTGTCCGCGATGACTACTTCCACGGGCTCTCCGTGGATCCTGATTACCAGATCTGCGAGCTCTGCGATCGTAATCCCCCTTCCGGTTCCAACGTTGTATACGTCTGGAGGAGCGTTGAGAGCGGCTAGTGAAGCCCTCACAGCGTCAGCCACGTGTATGAAATCCCTTACTTGTCCCCCGCCCCCTTCTAGCCT
>JALVJB010000062.1 GCA_027034115.1 Acidilobaceae archaeon
AGTAGCCCCTGAGGACTACTGCGGCGTTGCCCCGGGTCTTCCTGGGCACGGTGGGGTTGAGTCTTACTAGTAGTGGGTAGTCTGCGAGGATCACCTTGCCCTGGAGGGGCCCGGTTAGCAGGATTGTTGCTAGGTGGGTTGTACAGCCTCCCCAGGGGGTGTCGGAGTCGTCTAGGGATAATGTGAAAGAATATGGGTATTCCTGGTGGAGGATGTGGGGGTCCCTCAACCTGTCTACTTCTTCTTGTGCATGACCACGATACTGGTCATGCTGCTCTTAACACCGTCCATGCGCCTTATCTTCTCGGTTATGAGGCTCCTTAAGGCGTCCATTGTCTCGGCCTCTATCACGGCTATGATGTCGTGTACTCCGTATACCATGTAGATCTCCTTGACCTCGGGTATCTCGTAGAGCTTGTCGAAGATCTCGTTCTCCTTGCCGACGTCAACATTGATCATGACAATTGCGAGCGCCACTATTATACACCTCATCTACTAATACTATTACCCGAGAAGATGCTATAAAGGTTTCCTAGAAGCCTCGACCAGCTCCTCTAGAGCCCTCCTCGCCTCCGGCTCCTTCTCCGCCAGCTTCTCCAACACCCTGAACCTTTCTCTACCCCTCCCCCGAGGGATGTATGCTTCAACGCTCCTCCTTGTTACCCTCACGTCTACGGGGAGCCAGAGCTTCTCGGGGTATGCCCTGAGCCTCGAGGACTCCTCTATACCCAGGACCTCCCTAGCATATGTGAGCGCGAGCCTCGCCTCTAGGCCTGCTGGCTTAGGCTTCACTCCCCCTGTTAGCATCGCTCTTATCAGGCCCTTCCATCCCCCAACGTCGAATGCCTGGGCCTCGTACTTGGAGGCCTCCTCCAACAGCTCCTCTACTAGCCGGGCGTACTCCTCGGGGGAGGCTAGGGGCTCGGCGGTACGGCCTCCTAGGGGGATCTTCTCGAAGCCCAAGTCATTGGGGGTGGCGAGTACTAGGGCTTGGAACCGGGGGACCCTCAGGCTCACGTGTACCTCGCCGTAGAACCTCCTATTACCCGGCTGTACCTCGACTATGTAGTACGGCAGGTATATCCTGGCTAACCCCTTCAACCGGTCTTAGACCCCTCAAGCGTTACGTTTGATCGTCTGAACGCCGCGGTTGATTAATAATTTTAGAGGCACCTTGGAACCACTACCCGGGGAGAGCGAGGGTTTACGCCCCGTAACTGGAGGGCTCCCCTGGAGCGTCTGGGCGGGGTCCTCCGCGGGCGCGCGGTGACTGGTGGTAGAATATGCGTTGGCTCGCCGTCAAACTAGTCAACTTCGTCATAGTGCTCGTAGTGGTAACCTTCATAGTCGCCGCCATATTCGCCGGCCCGCTAACCCAGAGGCAGATCCAGGCGATAAGGGAGCAGACAAGGCAGTACGTTATGGGCCAGCTAACACAGCCCGGCGTCGGACCCGCCTTCAAGAAACAAATAATCCAGGAGTACATTAATTACTTGAAGAGTATAGGAAAGTATAAGCCCGGGATGAAGATCTCGGATAGCGACGCCATAGGCTGGTACATCAACAAGCTAGTGGAGGAGGAGATAATCCGGAGAGGGCTCAATAAGCCATGGTACGTGGTAGCATTCAGGTACACTAAGATGATGCTCCTGTTCGAGCCGGTTAACTCGAGCTCCACACTGCAGACAAGGGGCCTATTCCACTACAAGCCCGGTGACAGGAACGCCTACCACATAATCTTCGAGAGGGTGCCCTTCAGCGTTCTACTCTTCACAACCTCGTCAACCCTAGTACTACTATTCGCCATCCCACTAGCACTATATGCTGCGAGGAGGCCGGGCGGCCTAGTTGATAACACGATCATAGGCTGGAGCGTCTTCAGTGTGAGCATGCCCTGGTGGTGGCTTGCAATGGTTTTCATCTACTTCTTCACACAAAAATACAGGATATTCCCGCCGGTTACGTCCAACTTCAACGTTCACAGCATAACGAACCTCCTGGCGAAGGCGGCCCTACCCATTATCACCGTCACAGTCCTGAGCGTGGGCGACTCGAGCTACCGTATGAGGAACATACTACTCGACATTTTCAACGAGGACTTCGTTATGGTTGCCAGAGCCAAGGGCATCCCCGAAACCATGGTCCTAAGGAAGCACGTGCTCAGGGCGGCTGCACCCCCAATAGTGACCATAGTCCTATTCTCACTAGTCCTAAGCGTCTTCTCCGGGGCGATAATCACCGAGCTGATATTCGAGTGGCCGGGCATGGGCAAGCTCTACTGGGATGCAATAGAGGCGAATGATGTAGCCGTGCTAACAGTACTCACCTACCTGACGACGCTGCTCTACCTACTGACAAGGCTGGCCCTAGACATACTCTACACGATGCTAGACCCCAGGATTAAGAGGGCTTAGGGGTGAGAGAGCAGTGCTCGAGGGATTAAAGGAGACCACCCGGATAATGCTCCGGACCTGGAGCGGTAAGATAGGGATAATCCTCCTAGTAATAGAGGTCATACTAGCGCTATACGCGGTAGCAGCCTATTACCCCGCAGGGATGAGGCATTACGAGGCGGGGAAGGCCACCTGGGGCTACTACTACCCCTATACGGTGCCGCCGTGCTGGGCTGCAAGCGACAAATTCCCCGGGGTGGACCTCAAGAAGGCTGATCTTCAAAGTAAGACGATGGAGTTACAAAAGATACCTGACGAGCTCCGTGAAATAGACCCAGACACGTATAAAGCGCTACAGGAGCAATTAGGACCACTACTGCAGTCGGGCTATTTCAGTATTGTATACTCGTACTATGAAGGAGAGTTCACTATAAAGTCGAGCGGCCTCCCAAGCGATGTCAGGCTACTCCTAACGATTCACGTGCCCTTCGACTTGCAGCAACAAGGGAAAGTAGTGCTATTGTCTGGATGGATGTTTATTGAAAGGCCCGACGGACTAGTCCCAGTAATATTCTATCAGGGCCAGATAGTGGCCACTTCTAACCAGTCATCCGGAGAGGTACTCATCTATGGGAATACCGTTCAGGGAAAGCTAATGGCTGAAACCCTAGGGAACTACCGTAACTCGCTCTGGATATCCAATACATTCGGAAGCTCGCTAAAACAATTGTATAAAGCTCTAGGCCTCACAGCTAACATATCATCGTCGTCAAAGTTAAACCCGTCAGTACTCTTCGCCACAGTTAAAAACGGTAAACTCGTAGGCCTCACGGGGACTTATAAGGTTAAGATAGGCCTGTACGCCCTTGTTAACAAGACAGTAGTGAGCCAAGCCACCAAGGAACTCTACGTAGACAAGTTCGAGCTCAAGCTAATGCCCAACTGCTACGGCTTCTTCGGCACTGATAACTATGGGAGGCCTATCGGCCTAGGCCTACTCCTGGGTCTGCCATACGCGTTCCTACTCGGCTTCACGGTGACATTCGTTTCAACATTTATAGGAGCAATCTATGGGACTCTGGCCGGCTATTGGAAGGACCTGAAGGGAGAAGCCCTCATGAGGGTTGCAGACATAATGCTATCACTCCCATTCCTGCCGATACTTATAGCAATATCATACGCCTTCGGCACCATAACACTGAAGAGCCTAGCACTAATAATGATCGCGTTGTCGTGGGCTGGCCCTGTAATAGTGGTCCGGAGTATGGCCCTCCAGATATCCGAGCAACCATACATTGAGGCCGCGAAGGCTGTCGGCGTGCCTACTAAGAAGATAATATTCAAACACATCTTCCCACAAATCTACCCGTACACGATGGCAATAGCCGTGCTATCGATACCAGGCATTATTGTGGCTGAGGCCAGCTTAGCCCTACTGGGCTTCGGAGACCCGTCTGCCCCGACATGGGGTAAGATGCTTCAAAACGCTTACGCATCGAAAGCTGTCACCGCGGGCTGGTGGTGGATGTACATCTTCCCGGGTCTTGCCTTGGTAGTGTTCTCTGCGACGTTCCTATTGATTGGTAGGGCTCTCGAGCCTATCGTGGCGCCTAAGCTGCAGAGGTAGCGGTCTTTTATTAATTATATTTTTATATTAATTAAAGTTATATCACACATAATTTATAAAGGCCCTCCCACGATAATGTAACATTGACCGACCTTAATGGGATAGACAGGGTGAGAATGTTTGAAGAAGCTAATAGCGTTACTAATGGTCGCAATATTCATCGCACCAATCCTAGGCGCCCTAGTAAGCCATGCCGGATACGTACAGACTATAATCACTAAGAGGATAGAAGAGGACACAAACGCTATCGGAAGCCTAGTAACCGGGGACACGCAGGCGAGGCTATTCCCTGTAAACGACTATGAGGCCGCGAATAAGCTAGGAAACGCGGGATTCAAGCTAATAACACCTGCAAGCGGTATGGACAACCTACTGGTAAACCCGACCAGTAACTGTAGCAACGGTCAGCTAAACATCTTCTCCAACAGGAAGGTAAGGTTCGCCCTACAGTTCCTAGTCCCCAGAGACCAGATAGTAGCCAACATAGCAAAGGGCTACGGAATCCCGCAGTATATACCCTACACGCCCTACGACCCCGACTACCCCTACCTGCTAGCCACGGCAATCAAGATACAGTCTCTAGTCAAGAACAAGGGAGAGAAGTATGGAGAGCAACTCCTAGCCGAGGGTCTACAGGAGCTAGGAGCCACTAAGGGTAGCGATGGGAAGTGGTACTACAAGGGCAAGCAGGTAACTGTGAAGTTTGTCATAAGGGTAGAGGATATTAGGAAGGACATTGGAGACCAGATAGCCAACAAGCTACAAGATCTAGGATTAAAGGTTGAGAGGCTCTACAAGGACTTCTCCGGAGCTATCAAGCTAGTCTACTACGGCGACGCCAGCGCCTGTGAGTGGCAGCTCTACACTGAGGGCTGGGGCATAAGTGGAATGACCAAGTACGATTATGGAACCGCTGTAGCCTTCTGGACCACCTACTACGGGTGGACCCCAGACCCAACATGGGGCTCCGACTATCAGAACAAGACCCTGTACATGCTAGGAGAGAAGCTCGATACCGGTAACTACACTGACCTGAACGAGTTCTGGAAGCTATACAATGAGGTCCTATGGCTAGGATTCCACGAGGCAGTCAGGGTATTCATCCTAGCCACCGAGGACATCTACATAGCAAGCCCCGACCTAGGAGGCATAGTACAGAGCCCCAAGGCCAGCCCATGGAACCCCTACACCTACGCATCACTCCAGTACTCCAAGGGAGACACCGTCAAGTTCAGCGACAGGTACGTATACAAGGAGGGCTGGGCCTGGAACCCAGTAGGCGGATTCCAGGACGCCTATAGCGTCGCAGCAGTCGCCAACGCCATCTACTTCCCAATGGGCATAACCAGTAGGATAACCGATGGAGAGACAGGATGGAGCCCGAGCGGTGCCACCTACAAGATAGTAAAGAACGCGGCAATACCCGACGACGCTCTACTTTACAGTCCAAGCGAGCACAAGTTCGTGACTGCTAAGGAAGCCGGCCTGGCCGGGAAGAAGGTGTTAAACGAGGTTATAATTAACTACCCGATACTGCCGAAGATTAAGTTCCACGATGGAACACAGATGACTATGGCGGACCTATTCTCCAACATCTACATGGCTTTCGAGTGGGGAGTTGACGCTAGCACTAACACTACTAAGGACCCATGGTTCGAGAAGTACGTGGCTAGAGACTACACCACAATGCTGGCAACCTTCAAGGCCGTCAAGATAATAAACAATACCGCAATAGCAGTCTACACTAACTACACCAGCATTGATCCGGGACTAATCGCGCAGACAGCCGACCTCATGACAAGCACGCCGCTCGAGGTATACGTTGGCATGGACCTACTCGCCAAGACAGGGAAGTATGTGATCGACATAAGGGACCAGAGCCCAGAGCAGAACATAGTGCCCATACACTTAATCGACCCGACACAGGTTAACAAGACTATATCACTGCTCAAACAGGCAATCAACAACCCGCCATCCTGGGTACAGGACCTCATAAACCTAGGCCTGCTAACCAAGGACGAGTGGACGCAGAGAGTAAACAACCTAATCAACTTCGCTAACGAGTACCACAACCTACTGGTAGGCAACGGCCCATACTACCTAGCAAGCTATGACAGCGTGAACGACCAGGTCACACTAAAGAGATGGCAGTACTTCCCGATCAACCCGCAGAAGCTGTACGAGCAGCTACAGCCTAAGACCGCCAGCATTAAGACCACTGTGCTACCAGTGACCCCCAACAAGAAGGGAAGCGTGATAGCAACCGCCACAGTAAAGGTTAACGGCCAGCCAGCCACGATGGATGACATTATACCATTCGCCCTACTAGTCAACCTGAAGACATTCGACTCAGTATTCGCGAACGTAACGATGGTGAAGCCAGGACTATTCAAGATAATACTACCCAAGGACTTACCAGAGGGCTACTACCAGCTAAGCATAATGATCTACCCCAAGGGATACTCCAACCCAGCTCTAGACAACCAGGTAATCCACCTAATAGCCCCACCGCCAACCACTTCCACCCCAACCAGCACTACTACGACCACTACGACTACGACCACCACCACTACTACAACCACTACCCAGTCCCCGACTACCACCGCTAAAGCTAAAGGCGGTGTAAGTGCAGCCACTTGGGCAGCAGTAGTGATCATAATCATAATACTCGCTGCCGCCTACTACTACCTAAGAAAGTAAAACATTAATTTATAATATTTTTTATATTTTTTATATCCTTATACCCCACACATTTATCCCTAAATATCCTATCTAGATACCACCGGTATAGGGCACCAACTTCCACGGTGGGCAGAATGTCATACGTGCTAGAGATAAACAACCTACGAACATACTTCTTCACGCTAAGAGGAGTAGTCAGGGCGGTAGACGGGGTCTCTCTCAAACTGAGAAAAGGCGAGACACTAGGAATTGTAGGCGAGAGCGGGTGTGGTAAAAGCACCCTAGCGTGGAGCATGATGAAGCTAGTCCCGCCCCCAGGTAGGATTGTGAGCGGGTCAATAAAGATCGACGGTATAGACATCACTAGGATGAGTGAGAGCGAGATAAGAAGGAAGATCAGGTGGCGCAAAATCAGCATGATATTCCAGGGAGCGATGAACGCATTGAACCCAGTCTACAAAGTGGGAGAGCAAATAATAGAACCCTTAATTATCCATGGAAAAATGGAGAAGGAAAAAGCCCTATCCATAGCGGCAAACCTCGTAAAGGCGGTTGGACTACCGGAAGAAATCCTAGAAAGGTATCCGCACGAGCTCTCTGGCGGGCAAAAGCAGAGGATCGTTATAGCAATGGCGATGGCAATGGAGCCCGATATTATCATAGCGGACGAGCCAACCACCGCATTAGACGTCGTAGTCCAGGCTCAAATACTCAACCTTATGAAGAAGCTCCACAGGGAGAGGGGTATTAGCTTCATCCTTATAACACACGATTTAGGAGTGGTTACGGAGCTCTCGGAGAGAATTGCCGTAATGTATGCAGGGAAGATAGTAGAATATGCAAGCGCAGATGAAATATTCGAGAAGCCGCTCCACCCATATACCCAAGCGCTTATAAGAGCTGTTCCGAGACTGAAGGGGGACATACATAAGCTAGAGTATATTCCTGGAACGCCGCCAGACCTGCGGAGGCCCCCGCCGGGCTGCAGGTTTTATCCCAGATGCCCCAGACGCTTCGAACCATGCGACAAGGAGGAGCCCCCTCTACAGGAGGTGGAGAAGGATCATTGGGTAGCCTGCTGGCTTCACATTAGGAGGTGAGCTTACATGAGCATCTATCAGATAGAGCTAGGCGAGGAGATCCTGCGTGTTGAAGACTTAAAGGTATGGTTCCCGGTTAGGAAAGGCCTACTTGACGCGATACTAGGTAAACCCAAGCTCTACGTGAAAGCCGTGGATGGAATCTCATTTAACATGAGAGAGAGGGAGATATTCTGCCTCGTAGGGGAGAGTGGATGCGGTAAGACTACAACTGGTAAGAGCCTCCTCCGGCTAGTACCGATCACTTCGGGTAAGGCGTTATTCAAGCCGAGGAAGGAGACTCTGGAGAAACTGGAGCGCCTAGGCGTTACTCCAAGCGATGGAGGCTGGGTCGATATCTTCACCCTGCCCGAGAAGAAATTCAAGCCTATTAGAAGAGACGTCCAGATGATTTATCAAGACCCCTATGGGAGCCTTAATCCCCGGTTCAAGATAAAGGATATTTTAGAGGAGCCCCTCCTAGTGCATGGCATAGGGGGCTCTAAAGAAGAGCGAATGGAGCTGATAATGAAAACATTGGAAAGAGTCAAGCTCACCCCGGCCAGCGACTTCGTGGACAGGTACCCCCACCAGCTCAGCGGAGGGCAAAGGCAGAGAGTCGCCATCGCCAGAGCTATAATCTCTAATCCAAGACTCGTGGTAGCCGACGAGCCAGTATCAATGTTAGACGTATCAATACGAGCGGAGATCCTTGAAGTACTACTAAATCTTAGGAAGGAGCTAGGTATGTCATATCTGTTCATAACGCACGACCTAGCAATCGCTAGATACATCTGCGATAGGATCGCCGTTATGTACCTCGGGAAGATAGTCGAACTAGGAGATGCAAGAGAAGTAATAGCGGAACCCCTCCACCCCTACACTAAAGCACTGATCGCCGCCATACCAGACCCTGACCCCAAGAACAGGATCGGATATAGATACCTGCCCATCAAAGGCGAAGTCCCCAACGCGATAAACATCCCTCCGGGTTGCCGCTTCCACCCTAGATGCGTAGTATATGAGGAGGCCGTCAAGAAAGGCACCGTCCTAAAAGACCTCTGCTCTCGGAAAGAGCCGCCTCTAGCAGACGTGGGCAACGGTAGAAAAGTCGCCTGCTGGCTCCACGAAGCAGTTAGAAAAGCAGCTGGAGTAGAGTAGCCCCAACTAATCCCGTGGAGGGGCCTCGGCTAAAGGAATAATCCACATATCCACCCTTCTCTTAAGGGGCTTCGGCCTGGGGAGTACGCCTCACAGGCCCCAGCAACCAGCCGTTAATTTCGAGGTTTTATTCGCTCATTGAGACGAAGACTTATTTCACATGCGTTCTCTAAGTAGTCGCAGTATAAACCGATAATGATTGACGCGTGGCGGCCAAATACTAGGGGATACGCTGGGCCCGGACTATCGACTCATACAAGGGAAGAATGCCGCCTGTAAGTGGGGGTAATTGCGAGGAGCTATTCCACCCTCAGCTCTGGGAGTTTACTTACTGGGAGTCCAAGGGTGAAAACGAGCCACTGGCCTCTCGACGAGAAGCCGCTACTCGTATTTTGGGAGACGACTAAGGCATGTATGCTGGCCTGCAAGCACTGCAGAGCAGAGGCAATACTAAAGCCTCTTCCCGGAGAACTCTCCACCAAAGAGGCTCTCAGGCTTCTCGAAGACATTGCCGGGTTCGGGAAGCCTACTCCCATAGTAGTCTACACTGGCGGAGACCCGCTAATGAGGAGAGACCTCTGGGGCATACTCGCTTATGCCCGAAAACTCGGGATTCGAAGCGCCATGGCTCCTAGCGCGACGCCGCTTCTAACGAGAGATGTAGCGTATAGGCTCGCGGAGCACGGCGTCTCAAGCGTTAGCCTCAGCCTGGACAGTCCATGGCCAGCGGTGCACGATAAAATAAGGGGCATACCGGGGACTTGGCAGAGGACCCTCGAGGCAATTGAATGGTTCAAATCGGCCGGGTTGAGGGTACAGGTTAACACGGTAGTTATGAGAGACACTGTTGAAGGCCTCGCAGACATGGTTAAACTACTAGTAGACAAAGGAATCCGTACTTGGGAGGTCTTCTACCTAGTCCCGGTCGGCAGGGCGGGGAGAGCTCTGGACCTCACCCCGCAAGAGTGGGAGGATGTAAGCCATTTCCTCTACGAGGCAAGCCGCTACGGTATCATTATTCGTACAACTGAGGGACCCATATTCCGTCGGGTAGCTCTTACAAGGGCTTACTATGAGGAGAAGGGTCGCCTAGAAGAGGTAGACCGCCGGCTAGGCTCCCTATATCACAGGCTCGTTAAGAGGCTCCGCGACCTGCTCGGAGAGGCAAGAGGGAGGCCTAAGGCGCATACCCTCGGTACGATGGATGGAAAAGGGATCGTATTTGTATCGTATAATGGAAACGTCTATCCAAGCGGCTTCCTACCAATACCTGCCGGTAATGTTAGGACACGGAGCATAGTGGACATCTATCGAAGCTCGCCCCTATTCAATAAGCTTAGGAGAGACGTTAAGGGCAAGTGTAGAATATGCGAGTTCCGCCAGATATGCGGTGGGAGCAGGGCTAGAGCATACGCCTACACAGGGGATCCCTTAGCAGAGGATCCTTCATGTATCTATCAGCCAGGTTCTATCCCTGAAGACCTCGCTCGACGAGTCAAAGGGATTGCAGCCACTAGTAGAGCGGGTGGAGGAATATGAAGCTGGGAGAAACGGATAAGGAGCTATTAATGATGTTGCAATACGAGTTCCCGAGATCTCCACGGATCTTTAAGGAAGTAGCAGAGGCTCTCGACCTGAACGAGGGTGAGTTAGTAGAGAGGACTAGAAAGCTTCATAAAGCAGGGATAGTTAAGCGCCTCGGCTTCTATGTGAACTATAAGGCTAGAGGTTTGAAGGCAGCTCTCATAGCCTACTCCACGGGAGGCTCCTTCGAGGGCATAGCAGGCTACTATCGGGGGGACCCTCATGCAACCCACGTTTACCTCCGGGATCACCCTATCTACGATGTATGGGTGGTCACGAAGAGAGGGTCCCTCGAGGAACTCCTCTCTCATGCTCGAAAGATCGCTGAGAAGTACAACGTGGGTTACGTTGTATTATATAGTAGGAGAACATACAAGCTAAGTGTGAAGTACGATTTACAAAGCGGTATCTCACGGGCCGGGCGATACTCACTGATCCTAGGGGACCCTCCCAGGGCGGAGGACCTGGGGGTCCCTCCCCAAGCCCTGAGAGAGTTTAGAAGCCTAGAGATTTCGAGATCGCCGTATAGACGTGTCGCCATGAAACTTGGGATAAGCGAGGGAGAGGCTGCCGAGCTAGCGTGGCGGTTAGTGGATAAGGGAGTTCTAGGCGACCCGGGAGCGGCGCTTGACGGCCGCCTTATAGGGTTCCACGAGAACGCGATGGTTACCATGGAGCCTGGTGAAAATACTAGCGAGGAGGACTTATGCAGGTGCGCGGCAATGCTCCCCTTTACTACTCACGTCGTGCTAAGAGGGTCAATTCCCCGGAATGCTTGGAGGCAGAACTGCTATTTCATGGTTCACGCTGTGAACCGGAGTCTCATCGAGGAACTAGTATCGGAGGCCGTAGCCAGGTGTAGACCGGCTTCATACTCGGTGATCCGTAGCATACGCGATTTAAAGCCGGGCGTAGCGAGGTGACATGTAGTGATCCCGCTAAGCGTTATGGTTAATGGTAGGGGTACGGTTTCAACCCGCATTAAGGGGCCTTACCATAGGGGGAGGCCCAGCTCGTTCACAACAATCCTGAGACCCGTGATATTCTGGAATATTACCTATCAATGCAACCTTAGATGCGAACACTGCTACATAAACGCTGGACCCAATCCAAGTAAACCGGAGCTAGGCGTTGAGGAGACGCTATCCATAGCTAGGCAGATAGTGGAGCATAGGATCCCCCTCGTAGTCTTTACGGGGGGAGAGCCCCTCATATCTGAGAAATTCTGGAGGGTACTCGAGTACTTCTCGGAGAATGGAAGGCCTAAGACAAGCGTTTCAACAAATGGAACCCTAATAACAATAGACGCCGCTGAAAGACTTCGCAGACTAGGAGTATCCTATGTAGGAGTAAGCCTAGATAGTCTCAAGCCAGAGGTACACGATAAGTTCAGGGGTGTAAAGGGGGCTTGGAGAGCCGCTGTGAATGGTATGAGAAACTCAGTAAAGGCAGGGATACCAACGGGGCTTAGGGTAACCGTAGCAAGATTCAACATAGATGAAATACCGGAGATGATCGACTTCGCCGCGAAACTCGGCCTACAACGAGTTAGCATCTACCTCCTCGACACGGTTGGCAGGGGAGCTGATATAGTGGATCAAATCCCTAGCCCGGACCAGCTGAGGAGCCTTGTAGACCTTCTGGTTGAAAAGGCTAGGGAGTATGACGGCGTACTCGAAATACTCCTGGTTAGAATGAACTTCGCAGGCATATACTTGGCGGATAAGCTTTCCAGGACTAGTAGAGAGTTCCGAGAGTACCTAGAACTCATAGGAGCCCAGGGGGATTGCGGGAGGAAGACGGCTAGCATTTACCCAGACGGAACAGTAAGGCCTTGCCAGTTCATAGACTATTTCATTATAGGAGACCTACGAAGAGAGCCACTAGCGAGAATACTATCTTACGATAACCCGCGGCTTAAACCATTCCTCGAAGTCGATAAGAGGCTAAAGGGCCCCAAGTGTAGCAGCTGCCCCTTCAAGAAGATATGCGGTGGCGGGAGCAGGAATAGGGCCCTGGTAGTCAACGGGGACTTCTGGGCTGACGATCCAGCATGCTTCATAGATCCGACATCGATCAAGGAGAGGTGGGGAGAGTAGTGGAAGATAGCTGGCTCCCACTATTCGTCAGGGTAGACGGCTTAAAGGTAGCGGTACTGGGCGGAGGTAGGGCGGGGAGTAGAAGAGCCCGTCTCTTCGCCTGCAAGGGAGCTAAGGTTAGAGTCTACGCTAAGGACTTCACAGCTATAAGAGAGGGAGAGTGCTCGGGGAGAATAGAATTCTCACAAGTAGATTTAGAAGATATAAGCAAACTCGAGGATGCGATAAACTGGGGGGACATAATTGTTATTGCTACGAGTAATCCTGAAGTGAACCGGCTGGCAAGCACCATTGCATTAGGCAAGGGAAAACTAGTTAACAGTGCCGCAGACTATAGGCTAGGTAATGTTATAGTGCCATTCCAGGCTGAGACAAGCTATGGTTTGAAGATAGCAGTCACTAGTCTTGGAAAGACTGGGATAGCGGCGAGAAAAATATTAGAAGATATTATAAAAATAATTGATAATGGTTATTATGCAACATTGTTTCGAGTAATGGCTAGGATAAAAAGCTGGTTAAAAGACAATATTAAAGATTATAATCTTAGATATAATCTTTACTTTATTCTTGGAGAATCTCCCAGGGTGCTCGAGTATATTAATAGAGGAGAGGAAGACAAGGCTTTCGAAGAAGCCTTAAAAATAATCAGGGAGTATCTATTCAATAACCCCGAGTTCCTGGAGGGAGGACGTAATCCATAGTACTAAATCCCTATAAGCCCCTGGCAATAAACCATTAATTACTACATTATTGAGTTTTTCCGCAATCCTACTAGGTGTAAGAGTTAGAATGACTCTGCACTCCTCTTGTAGTGCCGTGAAAGACCCATAGGGCTCGAGGTCCACGGTAAAACCGTAGGTCTCCTCGAGAATATGCTTGATTTCTAGTAGGTCTTCAACCTGCTCATCTCTGAATCTTCTAGCTTCTCTATAGACTATTGTAAGTCTTTGGCACCCGCGAGCGAGCCTCGCAATCGACTTAGCCGATATTTGAGGTGGGATTGGCCCAACGAGTCTAGCTCCTCTTCCGCGGCATTTCTCCTCTATAGTGTGGTAATGGCCTCCCCGTGCTGGTAATAGGGCGAAGACGATATCTCCTCTATAGGGGTTAAGATTAGATAGAGTTACGCTTAGTGGTCGTATACCTGTTGTGCTCTCGACTTCGCTGGAGAGGCTTGAGACTAGGCTGTGGCCTTTCGAGTAGCCGGGCTCGTGATAGGCTAGTAGTATCACTCTCTAGGCACCAGTTTGGATTATGGTACGGCAAATATGGGATAAGCTAGAGTAATAACGTGTAAGAGGACTGCGGGATTATGTCAAGCCTAGTCTAGCTCTCACATGAAATGCCAGAGATCCCACTAGGATAGTAGGGGAGAGGATATCGACAGTGGGAAAAGCCTAGGCGACCAGTACAGCATTAACAGATTATGCCTAGTCTACACTACCATCCGTGAGTCTCCGAGGAGAGTAATAGGTAGCCTGGAGGCTAGGGCGGGAGAGGCCTACGGAGGGATAGATAAAGGAGTAGTCCTAGCAACCTGTAACAGATTCGAAGTCTATATGGACGAGTGCAAATTAGAGGAAGTTGAGGCGGTTAAACGCTTCATTGAGAGCGAGGGAGGTATCCCCAGTGTTTTGTTTGGAGAAGAGGCAATACTACACCTTTTCCGGGTAGCCTCCGGGATAGAGTCTGAGATAGTCGGGGAGAATGAAATACTACGCCAAGTGAAGAGAGCCTGGGAGCAATCAATACAGCTCGGGAAGGCGACCCCGCTCTTAAACGAGTTGTTCCGCCACGCCGTAATGGTTGGTAAGAGAGCGAGAAGAGAGACGGGTATATCTAGGGGCAAAGCTAGCTATTCATCAGTTGCGCTCCGGATGGCGTCAAGCTTTATAGAAGGATTAGACGGTAAAAGCGTGGCGCTCATTGGATGGGGCAGTATAAATAAGAAAATACTAGATGTTCTCTGCGCGAATTACTCTCCCAGAAGTGTTGCTATAATAACTAGGCGGCCGGAGAACGTAGTATTAAACTCCGCATTACCCGAATGTGAGATAAATATAATCAGTCACGGTGATAGAGGGGTAGACAATGATTTTGACGTTGTTTTCATTGCAGTTAAGGGTTATGAAGTGGACCCCTACTATTATGAGAAAGCTAAGGTGATAGTGGATCTCTCGACTCCACGGAGGGTCCCTCTAGAGTGGAGGAAGAGTAAGGTCGTAGACCTGGATATGTTGCTTGTCGAGGTTAGAAGTGTTATCGAGGAGAGGAAGAAGTGGATACCACTAGTAGAAGACATAATTAGAGACGAAATTAATAAATTCCTTTATAGAGTTACTCTCAGGAAAGCCTCCGAAATCATCCGGATAATGGAGGAGTATAGAAGGGCTTTGACCGGGGATAACCCAGAGGTTGACCGTGCGACTAGGAAACTTGTCCATCCTATCTATGAGGCTATCCGCCTGGGCCTATATGGCGGGTGGAGCCTTGATTCCTTCATTGATTATGTTTATAATGAATATTTAAGGAGGGTTGAGGGAGAGAAGGATGCTTCCAGGCTTCCCAGTGTCAAGGCCTAGGAGACTCCGGGCTAGGAAGGCTATCCGCGACCTAGCAGCGGAGACTCGTATATCTGTGTCCTCGCTTATGCTTCCAGTCTTTGTAGACGAACGACTCAAGGC
>JALVJB010000063.1 GCA_027034115.1 Acidilobaceae archaeon
CACCTCTTCCCCGACATGGAGATCGTCTACCGGACTAAGAAGGGTGTTGACCGCTACCATTTCACCGATGCCGCGGAGAGAATGGAGAAGCTAGCCTCGGCCCTAGCTAGTATTGGCGTCGGCAAGCTAGACAGGGTTGCAACGCTTGACTGGAACACTCACTGGCATTACGAGGCGTACTTCGCAGTACCGATGATGGGGGCAGTACTGCACCCTGTGAACATTAGGCTGGCGCCGGCCGAGATAGCCTATGTTATGAGCCAGGCGGAGGACAAGGTTGTGATTACGAACGCCGACTTCCTCAAACTCGTCGAAGTGATCGCCCCCAAGGTCCCGAGCCTCGAGGCAGTCATAGTAGTAGACACAGACTCTGTCCCGGAGAAGGTAGCTGGACTCCCCGCCTACCACTACGAGGACTTCATCAGGGAGAGGGGCGGCAGCTTCGACTGGCCCGAGATAGACGAGGACCAGCCAGCGGCCATGGGGTACACCAGTGGAACCACGGGTCTTCCAAAGGGAGCCTACCACAGCCACAAGGCGATGGTTCTCCACGCTATGAGCGGAGCACTACACCTGGCAACGATAGCGAGGGACTTCAGGCTGTCAAGCATGAACACTATACTGCACATAGTGCCAATGTTCCACGTCTACTCCTGGGGGCTACCATACATAGCCACGCTCCTAGGAATGAAGCAGGTATACCCCAACAAGCTAGAGCCCGAGGCACTACTCAAGCTAATCGTCGAGGAGAAGGTAGACTTCACAGCCGGGGTACCAACAATACTCTACATGCTCCTCACCCACCCGGAGAGCGAGAAGTACGACCTAAGCGGGCTAACCTACGTGAACGGCGGCTCGGCACTCCCCAGAGGACTCGCAGAGCTGGCGGCGAAGAGAGGCATGAGAGTATTCGTAGGCTACGGAATGACCGAGACCGCGCCAATCCTAACGCTAGCAGCGCCTCCAGCGAAGCTCGGAGTAACCATTGACAGCCCCGACTACTTCGAATACGCACTAAGGACAGGGTGGCCAATACCCCTCATAGACCTCCAAGTAGTAGACCCCGACATGAAGCCCGTCCCCAAGGACGGGAAGACTATGGGCGAGATAGTAGTCAGGGGCCCGTGGATCACGCCAGAATACTACAAGAACCCTGAGAAGACCGAGGCCGCATGGCGCGGAGGCTGGTTCCACACTGGAGACATAGCAGTATGGTACGAGGACGGGAGCATAGTGATAGTCGATAGAGACAAGGACGTTATCAAGAGCGGCGGCGAGTGGATAAGCAGTGTAAGACTAGAAGACGCCATCAGCAGGCACCCCTGCGTCGCCCAGGTAGCAGTCATAGCGGCGAAGCACCCTAAGTGGCAGGAAAGGCCCGTAGCGATAATAGTCCCAAAGCCCGGGTGCGAGGACAAGGTTACTACCGAGGAGATAAGGAAGTTCCTTATGGAGAACTTCGTCGAGAAGGGCGTCATACCCAAGTGGTGGCTACCCGACAAGGTCGTAACCGTGGAGGATCTACCTAAGACCAGCGTTGGTAAGATCAACAAGAGGGCTCTCCGGGAGAAGTTCTCGAACATCCTCCTCGAGGGCTAAGGGTAGCACCCGGGTTATCCCCAACCCTACCTTTATTATATCCTCGTCACATGACTAACAACTTGATCGTCTAAAATCGAATACTGGGAGGCGCGTTAAAAATGCCGGAAAAGAAGGAGGGGGTCGACTGGTACTCCCTCAGCCTTACG
>JALVJB010000064.1 GCA_027034115.1 Acidilobaceae archaeon
TTTAGAGCCATACTATCTTCGCCCGCAGGGTATCGGTGTCTAGTAGGGCGATGCTGGGTTTTGACAGCCAGCCTCCAGCCTCCCCGGGGTTTAGTATGAGGACTCCCTTCTTGTAGTCGAGCCTCGCCTGGTGCGTGTGCCCGTAGAGGACTGCTTCCCACTTTTTGGATAGGGCCAGGGCTTCCACTATCTCAAGAGTGTTCTCGGTGCTACCGTAGCCGTGTACTAGGAGGATTCTCCGCCCGTCTATGCTTATGGTCTTGGGGGGCTCCCATATCTCGGCTCCTACCATGCTTGCGACTCTCTGGAGGCCTAGTTTTTCCCCGCAGTTGTTCCCGTAGATGGCCTTAACCGGTGCCTCCACGTTGTTGGCTAGCTCTAGGAGTGTGAATGGAGCGACTATGTCGCCCAGGTGGATTACTAGGTCGACCTTCTCTCTCCTGAATACTTCAGCGGCCCTCCGGACGTTCTCGATGTTATCATGCGTGTCACTTATAATGCCCACGAGCATCCCGAGGGTCCCCCAGTAATCTACTATTTATCCTGGAACCGCGCCTCTAAAAGAGTGGTGATCCTGGTGGCAGTAAAGCCTAGAGTATTTGTAACACGCCAGATCCCAGAGCCTGGCCTGGAGAGGATTAGGGAGTATTACGAGGTAGACGTCTGGCCCGAGTACACTGCTCCCCCCTACGAGGTCCTAGTCGAGAAAGCCAAGGAGTATGACGCCCTCGTAACGCTTCTCACAGACAAGGTCGACTGCAACCTGATAAAGGCTGGGCAGCCTAGGCTAAGGATCATAGCCCAGTACGCTGTGGGCTATGATAACATAGACCTGGACTGTGCCACAAAATACGGCGTCTACGTGACCAACACGCCAGGAGTCCTTACAGAGGCGGTAGCGGACTTCACCTGGGGCCTCATACTGGCCGTGACACGGAGAATCGTTGAGGCTGACCAATTCGTGAGGAGCGGAGAGTGGTACAAGACGGGGACAGGCTGGCACCCCCTAATGATGCTGGGCTTCGAGATAAACGGGAAGACCATCGGGATAGTTGGCATGGGACGGATAGGGAGAGCCGTGGCGGAGAGAGCTAAGGGCTTCAAGATGCGCATCCTCTACTACGACCAGCGCCGTCTACCGCCAGAGGAAGAGGAGAGGCTAAACGCGAAGTACGTAAGCCTCGAAGAACTCCTCCGCGAGTCGGACATAGTAAGCCTACACGTACCCCTCACCAAGGACACCTACCACCTAATAGGCGAGAAGGAGCTACGCCTCATGAAGAAGTCAGCCTACCTGGTAAACACGGCGCGAGGAAAAGTAGTAGACACGGATGCACTCGTGAAGGCGCTCCAGGAGGGATGGATAGCTGGGGCTGCACTCGACGTTTTCGAACAGGAGCCGCTACCTCCAGACCACCCCCTGACCAAGATGAAGAACGTAGTGCTAGCACCGCACGCCGCCAGTGCCACCGTAGAGACCAGGACCAAGATGGCGATGCTCGTAGCCGATAACCTAATAGCATTCTATAAGGGCGAGGTCCCACCTACCCTGGTCAACAAGGAGGTAGTCAATGTTAGGAAGCCCGGCTTCGGGTGACCAGCGGGTTGGAGGGGGAGGAGAGGGCTAGGGAGTTCGAGGAAGCCCAGGAGAAGCTGGGCAACCTTAGGGTCGGCGACCTGAGGAAGATGTGGATAGAGTACGATAAGCAGAACGACATACTCTACATAGTCTTCGGCGACGAGGAGCCTGATGAAAGCATGATGCTCGACGACGACATAATCGTTAGCCTTAAGGGAGACAAGCTAGTAGGAATCTCAATCTATAACTTCTCGAAGAAGGCAAACATATGAACCGTACTTGGAGGTTCCCTCCACCCAAATCCACTACTTATATACCTGTTTCTTCATGCGTCCCTACACGCAAATACTACCACCACGCATATAACCACTAGCTCGCGACACACCATTATCATAGAGGATTAGGGTGATTAACCTTGAGGAAAACTATGGCATTAGCATTAATCACAATAATCCTAATGATCGCAACCCCAGTACTAGCCCTTAAGGCGTCGACCACCGGGTCGGCAACCCTCGAGGGGTCGTTCGGAGCCCAAACATCAACAGTCTCCTATAATATAACAGGAAAGCTTTCAGAGGACACGAACACGACGCTCAGCCTAACCGCGACGCTAACAGCCACCGAGGCCGGAACCGCGAGCATTAACGGGAACCTCCACCTAACCTATCAGAACCCCAGCCTGCCCGAGGGGAGCATAACGTACACCAAGACAATCACGGTCTCTAAGAACCACTTCGAATCCCACAGTCAGGGAGAAATATACGTGAACGTGTCAAGCCTCCAGTCCCTCGAGACCTCGACTGTTCACGTACTCCAGCTACCCGGAGTAGGCGAGGGAACCGGTAACAACAGCAACAGTACAACGCCGACGCCACCCCCGACTCCAACACCGCCTATCCCTGGTGGGAACGCTACTCTCCCGGGAATAACCGCAGTGTACTTATCGTTCGAGTCTACAAGCCAGGGCTCCTATAATGGTACCTACGGCGATATCACTGCTACCCTTAACGCTAACTTCAACATTGTTGGTGGCGCGAGCATAGTAGGCCTCCCAGGAAACGCTACTGGAACACTCCAGGCACAGTCGCACACGGTTATCGTGAAGACCAGGGCGGAGACGACATACAAGGTAGTCATAGCCTTCAACAGCGGCAACCAGCAAGTCGACGCAGGCCTAGCCGCGCTAGTCTACAACTACCTCAGGATGCAGGCCAACAAGACTAAGGGAGAAGGAGAATACACTATGAACGTCACCAGCAACGGTACCGCTGTAACTGTCACGGGTAAGACTATCGGGCTCGTATCCGGCCTCTTAACCCCGGGCCTACCCCTACACGGTAAGAAGGGACTCATGCTTCCAGTTAACATAACAGCGGTAAACACTACCGGAGTACCGCTATTCTACGAGAACGCCTCGGCCACAGTAACAGTCAGCCTCCAAGGCGAGAGCAGTGGCGGAGTCCTAACTGCTACCGGCTCGCTAACAGGCAATGTTGAGGGGATAAACCCCGACGCGCTAACATTCTACCCGACCCAGGCCAAGTTATCCCTAACACTATCCAACAGGGACTACACGGCAAGCGTATACCTTGAAGGCGCGGGAGACCCGGCCACAGCATACTCCATAGCGAAGGCGCTAGCCATTGCAACAATCCACGCCCTGAACTGTGAAAGCTCAACAGCAACAGTGACCCTAACCACGGATGGAAGCGTGCACTTCTACAACACCGAGACGGGAGAGGACCTAGGGACAAGCATACAGCTGAGCTGCAGCAACCTAGAAGAGATAAAGCACATCACGGTGGCACCGCCTAACACCACTATCAGAGCCGCTGGTAACGGGGTAATAGAAGTAGGAGTGAAGGGGAAGGCTCACCACGTGAAGCTATCCCTGGCGACGATAGCCAACGCTAAAGTAGTAGTTGTAATGCACAGTAAGAAGGTAGTGATAGAAACTGGCAAGATAGTGCTCTCGGAGCCGAAGATCCTAGTAGTGAAGGCTGGCGGGAACCTGGCCGTCCAAGTCAAGATACACGCTAATACCAAGGTCAACGGTAGCCTCGAAGTGGAAGCCCTCAACCACACTGAGGCAGACGCTAAGGCGAGAGCCTATGGTTACACCGCCGCGGGAGCAGGCGTAACGGTCAACGGTATAGAGCAGGGATCAGCGACGATAAACCTGCCCGCAAACCAGACCCAGGGCATAGCAATACTAGAGATAAGCCACAACGGGCAGGTCAAGCTAATAACAAATTATAAGGTAGAGGCCAATGGCACCGTTACATTCAACGCCACGAGCTTCTCAACATTCATAGTTGTAAACACTAACAACCAGCCAACACCAACCAGGACAACCACTACTAGCCAGGGACAGCAGGGCACAACTACGAGCCCCACTACAACGAGCGGCGGCACGAGTACGAGCAGTAAACAGACAGCGACAAGCACTGGCACCAAGACCCAGCCCGGAAGCACTTCTAGCTCAAGCTCACAACAGGCAACCAGCCAGCCAACCAGCACGACTAGTGGAAAGGGAGGCAAGGGTGGATCGAATACCAGCATGGCAATAGCCGCTGGCATCATAATAATCGTGATAATTGTGGCTGCTGCGTACGCCCTGAAAAAGTAAAATAAAATTCTTATTTTTTATTTTAAATTTAACATCTCCACCTACTCCTAAATAAACCCGGCTAGCAACCAAGTGGAGACCACTGGAGGTGCACGGTAGTAGCGGGTAGGAGAGTAAGAATAGTGCTATTCGACATGGACGGAGTACTAGCTAGAGTCCGTAGTAGCTGGGAGTACCTCCACCAGTACTTCGGAGTACTACGAGAAGCGAGAGAGATCATGAGGAGATTCGAGGCGGGAGAGATCGGCTACTTGGAATGGATGGAGGAGGATACAAGCCTCTGGATACGGGCCCGAGGCAGAGTGCACATCACCGAGCTCATACGTGCCCTCGAGAAGGTTCCAATCGACGAGGACGCCCCGCTCGTAGCGAGAGAACTCCATAGGAGAGGCGTTATGATAGGCATAGTTTCCGGGGGCATAGACCTGCTCGCGAGGAGAGTTGCAAGGGAGATTGGCGCGGATGTCTGGATGGCCAACAAGCTACTATTCGATAAGAGGGGCTACCTTGTTCCCGGGGGCGCTCCACTAGTAGGCGTGGATAAGAGGCGCGCCGTGGCGAGGATTCTCGGAGAGTACGGTATAAGGCCGGAGGAGGCCATGTTCGTCGGCGATAGTAGGTGGGACTCCTCAGCGATGCGTGTCGTAGGCTACCCGGTCGCCTACGGCGACTCCTGCCCGGTACTACTGGGCGTTGCAAGGTGCCGGGTTAGGAGGCTTAGGGAAGTTGTAAGCCTCGTAGACGAGGTGGAAAAAACGGGGGATTGCCCCAGCTATAGGGTAGAGCGTGTTTAGGCCTCCTTTATGAACTGGATCAGGGCGTCCGTGTACTCGGTGGTCTTCACGGGCTCTACGCCGGGCATGTGCCTTGCCAGGTCGTAGGTTACGATCTTGTTGGCTATCGCCTTCCTTATCGCGTTCTCCACTAGAGGCCTTACCTCCTTCCAGCCCATGAAGTCGGCTATTAGTAGTACTCCGCTGAGGATCTCCGCTGTGGGGTTGATAACGTTCTTGCCAGCGTACTTAGGCGCGGTGCCGTGGACGGGCTCTCCCACCGCTCTGCCATCGCCAACGTTTATGCCTGCCGCCATGCCGATTCCTCCTACGAGGGCGTTTGCCTCGTCGCTGATGTAGTCTCCGTTGAGGTTGGGGG
>JALVJB010000065.1 GCA_027034115.1 Acidilobaceae archaeon
TAAAGGCCCTAAGCGATCTCTCCAGCGAATCCGCTACCCTGCTGGAAGAAGGAGTCCCACCGAGATGCCTCGCCGCGTCGCTAGCCCTAGTACTAGCGGCGGCCGCCTTCACGGGCTACGCCTGGGGATGGGTAATAATGGGTATGGCTGACAGTGCTGTGGCAATGGTCACGGGAGTTTTCCTGCCGATACCGAGGGTAACGGTTGCTAACCTCGTGGAGGCAGGGATAGTACCGGCACTCCTCGTATTCGCCCTCAGCTTTGTAACCGGTGAACTATATGCCTCGCGCCGCTAGAATAGCTAGAATAGCAGGTAGGGTGATGGGAAGAAGTCTTCTACTCATGCTAGTGGTAGTTGTGGTACTCTACTCCTCTTCAGCCTCCTTTGTGGGCTATACGCTAATCAGGACGGCATACCTATACCAAGATAATGTCAGGCCTCCCGACGGCCTTGGAATAGTCAACGTTTACAGTGGAACCGCGATAACCCCCATCACGGGCCTAATACCCTCAAGAATACTGGCTGAGGCTGTCAAGGTGAAAGGGGTTGTAACAGCGTGGGGCGAGGTTACCACGCCATGCCTAGCCAACGGCACCCTGGTAGTGGTTAGGGGGCTCCACCAGAAGTACTACGAGTACGCAGGTATACGCCTAGTCTCCGGGGACTTCCCAAGTGAGAGGGACTTTACCGGAGCACTGGTAGGAGCGGGCCTGGCTAAGAGGCTAGGACTAAAGCCGGGAGACAAGTTAATCGTAGACTCCTACTTCACGTCTACACCCTTAATCCTCCGTGTGCAAGGAGTTATTGACGGCCCCCCACCCTACAAGTGGGAGATCCTAGTCAATATCGATACGGGGAAAGCGCTCCGCGGGATCAACGGGTACTCGGTTGCTAGAATAGTCTATGAGCCTGGCTCTCTGGACAAGGAGGCCCTCCAAGCCATCCTAGGAGTCAACGTTAAAGGCAACTTCCTCCTAAACCAGGTAGTACTCCTGGTCGGCAAGGGCTGGGAAACAACCGTCAACGCTAAAATCCTCCAAGAATATTATCTAGCCAGACTTGGTGTACCCGTAGGCGTACTAGCCGCTATAGCCCTGCTAAGCGACACTCTCCTCTCCCTACTAATGATCCCCCTGGCCTGGACTATTATTAGCCTCCGTGAGAGGGAATTCCACATATTGATCGACGAAGGCCTAAGCCCGGCGAGAATAAAATTAGATGTGGGACTAGTAACCCTACCCGCCGTCCTAGCAGGGGTCATCCTAGGACTAATAGTCCCGATCCTAGCACCACCAGTACTAATTATGGGGTACCCCGTGGCCTATAGCCTGGACGCAGGCTTCTCAATAGCGCATGTAGCCGTTTTGACAGCACTATACGGTGTTGGAATTGCAACGGCCAGGATTGAGGAGTAAACTCTTCCTAGTCGTCCTAGCGGCACTCCTACTAAGAACATCCCCGCTCATATTGACTGGCATGCCCTATGATAATGACAGCTGGTATATCCACCACGACGTGGAAGTACTAAGGAGCAATCCCGGGGCCAAGATCCTATCAAGCCCGGCCTTCGACGGCTACGACAACCTATGGCCCTCCTCAGTACTAATACCCTATATTATAACGCTAATAGTGGGAAAGGAGACCCTGCTGGCCACCCACCTCGTCGGACCCATACTTGACGCTCTCTCAATAATACCCTTCTACGCACTAGCCTCCAGGTATTCCAAGAAGTATGCTTGGCTTGCAGCGCTCATGGTGGCAGCATCTCCAGGCCTCGTAGGCATAGGCGTGGGCCTAGTAAAGGAGACCATTGCGAGGCCGCTCTTCTATTCAACGATGCTAGCAGCCCTAAGAGGGGGACTCATAGGAAGCTTACTACTAGGACTTGGCCTCGCCCTAACCCACCACTTGTCATCCCTTACAGCTACCCTCATAATACTCCTCGCCCTCCCCACGGCATGGCTAGTTAAAACCGCGTCGGGGTCTAGGAGCGATACACCTCGCCTCAGAGAGTCTACTATCATACTTGTACTAACCGTTCTCTGGCTTACCTACGTGGGGCTACCGAGGCTCGAGGGCACTCTATCACTACTCGACCCAGTACTAGCAAGCCTCTACATTCTAGCCCTAACATCCCTAGTAGCCGCCTCCCTGCCACTAATCCGAGATAAACCCGGGCCCCTAGCGGCTTGGCTCCCCGAGACCATAGTCCTGGCACTCGTCGCAGTAGTAGCTGTTACCGGCGTGCCGCCTGGAGTGCAGCCCTTGGGGGTTTCGGCGCTTTACTACTCTGCCCCATTCCTACTATTACCCTACCTGGCAGTATACGCTCTGGCTAGGATCAGGAATGAGCCCTCCCGTAGGCACCCCATTATCCCCTTAACATGGCTCCTGGTAGTATCGGGGGCTATCGCCTACCTCGTTTTCGGCGGGGTCCCCCTAGGCCAGTCGCCTGCTGGCAGGCTGGCCAACTTCCTCGTCCCCGGCGCCGCCATCCTCTACGCTTACTCCGGCCGGCCCCGCCTACTAAAGGCGAAGGCCCTCATCATACTAGTACTATCAATCCTATACGTTGGCGCTCTAGCAAGCAACACCGACCCCGAATCCTACGACCTAGCCTACCACCAGTACGAATACTCAACCTGCGAGCTGCTATCCTCGCACCTCCAGGCGAATACAACCGTCTACGCTGATGCAAAGATTAGAGACCTCCTATACTATCTCGGCCCGGTGAAGACAAAGATGCCGCTACCAAAGCCCGGGAACGGCTTGCTCGTAATATACAAGGAGAACCTGTTCTACGGGTACAAGCTGGACTCCAACCTGCGAGGCGGGAGCCCCGAAAAAATAGCTAGGCTAATTACTGGGGAAAGCCTTGTAGCAAACAATGGTGAATCATGGATAGTACTAATCCGGTAATAATGCTAGAAGACGTATGGATTAAGCGGGGAAACGAGTACGTGCTCGAGCACGTAAACCTCCAACTATACCCGGGGGACTTCGCATGCATCTATGGCAGAAGCGGCTCTGGGAAAACGAGCCTACTACGAGTACTGGCACTCGTAGATAGGCCTGCCAGGGGAAAAGTCGTTCTCGACGGGAGAGACTATTCTAGTTCCGGAGATGCGGAGAGGGCGCGCGCCAGGGCCAGGCTCATAGGCTACATTCCCCAGCACGACAATATCATAGACCAGCTCCTAGTCTGGGAAAACATAGCTCTACCGCTACTCCTCCAAGGCCTCGGGGAAGAAGAGGCCCTAAAGAAGACTGAGAGGATCGCATCGAGCCTCGGAGTAGAAACCCTCTTATATAGACGGCCTCGAAGCCTCAGTGGAGGGCAGAGGAGGAGAGTAGCTATACTGAGAGCCATCATCAAAGA
The DNA here is from genome assembly GCA_027034115.1 of Acidilobaceae archaeon. Taxonomy (GTDB): domain Archaea; phylum Thermoproteota; class Thermoprotei_A; order Sulfolobales; family Acidilobaceae; genus Thermodiscus. The sequence goes on from JALVJB010000065.1 coordinate 3,381, forward strand.
CCCCATGATACTAGTGGCAGACGAGCCCCTAACGGGCTTAGACGACGAATTAATCCGAGTCGTGTATAGGATCTTTTCCCAGCATTCAAATAATGGAAAAACAGTAATATATGCGACCCCGGATACCACAGATAACCCGCCCTGCACACGGGTCTTCCGGATCAAGGCTAGGAGGCTGATAGAAGAGTGACCAACGGACTGGAAGACGTCACAGTAGTTATACCAACGCTCAACGAGGAGAAAGCAATAGGCAAAGTACTAGACGAAGTATTGGCGCTAGGCATACCCCGAGAGAACGTTATCATAGTCGACGGTTACAGCACTGATAGAACCAGGGAGATCGCGGAGGAGAAGGGCGTACGAGTAATACTACAAGAAGGGAAGGGTAAGACTGACGCCGTTAAAACCGCTATAAATCATATCAGAACGCCGATAACCGTCCTCATGGACGGTGACTACACATATCCTGCAAAATACATCCCAATTCTTGCATCCAAGATAAGGGAAGGCTACGATCTCGTAATAGGCAGGAGAATACCCCAGAAGGACGCGCAGAAACCCATATTCGACCTGGGAAACAAGCTCCTCTCAAAAACCTTCAACCTCCTCTACGGTATAAGGCTGAAAGACGTCCTCAGCGGGATGTACGCTGTTAGAACAAGCATACTACGAGAGCTACTCTACGTGTCAAAAGGCTTCGGCATCGAGTCCGAGATTGTAGCCCACGTGGCCTCAACCGGAGGGAAAATAACCGAGATCCCAATAGAGTATAGGGCCAGAATCGGTGAGAAGAAGCTCGGCGTGAAACACGGCCTCCACATATTCGTGGACATGCTTAAGCTCGCATGGTACTACAACCCTACACTAATAATATTCAGCCTGGGAATACTATTCCTCCTAATACCAGGCCTAATACTCATAGGATACGTGGGATACGAGTACCTCGCACACGGCGTGAAGTATTATGTTAAAGGGCTGATAGGAGTCGCCCTGGCAAGCGCGGGAATAATATCACTAATGCTCACCCTACAAACAATATTCCTCAAGAGAATGGAAATAAGAATGACCAAGCACATCAGGAGCCTCAAAGAGGAAAAATGCAGTAAAGCCTAAGGCGACCCGAAGATGAAGAGAGTCCTAGTAACCGGCGGAGCGGGATTCATAGGAAGCCACGTAGTAGAGAGGCTCGTAGAGCAGGAATTCGACGTAGTAGTGCTAGACGACTTCTCAACCGGCCGCGAGGAAAACCTAGCATCAGTAATCGATAGGATCACGCTAGTCCGGGGAAGCATACTAGATGAAAGGGCTTTAAGAGAAGCTCTTAGCAATGTTGAAGCAGTCATTCACTTAGCGGCGAGGATAAGCGTAGAAGAATCCATGAGGGACCCCCAACTATATTACAAGGTGAATGTCGAAGGGACAAGGAGACTCCTCGAGGAGGCTCGAGGCAAGATAAACCTATTAGTATTTATGAGTTCGGCGGCAGTATACGGTTCTCCCATTCAACTTCCAATAAGAGAGTCCCACCCACTCCGCCCCCTCTCCCCCTACGGCGAGACCAAGGTGCTGGGAGAGAGAATCATGGAGAAATGGGCGAGAGAGAACCAAGCAGTAGCCGTCATACTCCGACTCTTCAACGCCTACGGTCCAAGGCAAGAGGGGAACCCTTACGCTGGCGTAGTAGCCAAGTTCCTCGAGAGAATAAGCCGTAGGCTACCTCCAGTAATATACGGCGACGGATTCCAAACTCGAGACTTCATAAACGTTAGAGACGTAGCCAGCCTAATAGCTCACGTACTTATTAAACCGCCCCAGGAGGGGGGAGCCAGGATCTACAATCTAGGTACAGGCAGGGAGACCCGGATAATAGACCTCGCAAAACTCATGGCAAGCCTAGCAGGCCTAAACGTGGAGCCTATCCACAAGCCTGCGAGGGAAGGCGACATAAGGCGGAGCGTAGCATGCATAGAGAAAATCCGAGTGGAGACCGGGTGGAAGCCCCAGATAGATCTACCCAAAGGGCTCAGGGGCTTGCTCCAGCCGCTGTCAACCCAAAATCCTCCTTACTAGCGACCCGAGCCTTCGACCGCTGATAGCTTCTAACACCTCCTCCACGTCATCTCTTGGGACGATACCGAGCCTAACATACATGGGATAAGCCGCCAGGACAAGCACCCCGGCTAGTAACCATGAAGCCCCAAGGAGCCTTAGCGGTAAGACTATCCCGAGCGGCAATAGTATGCCGGCAAGGTAATCCCTATATGGGTGCTCGAGGCCCAATAGTCTAGAGAAGTACAGTGAAGTCGCTCCTCCAATGACTGCTCCCGTGTAAACGGCTAGAGCGGTTCCCAGAGCTCCATATCGTGGGGTTAATACCGGGTAGAGCAGGATCCTCGGCAGGGCTTGGGAGAGGCCTAGAACGAGGACTAGCCTATACTTGCCATAAGAATAGGCCAGGTTGTTCGTAGCGGCGATGGTGGTGTAGGGAAGGGATGAGAGTGTTAGTATAGTAAGTGCTGGGGCGGCAGCGGCATAGGAGGGTCCCAGTAAGCGTAGAACTGGCAGGGGATAATAGGCTATGTACAAGGCTAAGGGGGCGACCGCTAGAAGAGCGAGCCTGGCGGACCTCGCGGTTAGCTCCTCTCTGCCAGACTCCATAGCCGAGAGTATTGGCAGTAGTACGCCCAATACGAGTGTTGCCACCGCTATGAGGAACATTGCGATGGAGTAGGCGGCATAGTAGTGGCCGGTCTCGGTGCTGGTCTTGTAGCCGAATACTGCTAGAACCCCTAGCCACTGGCCCATTAGTATAATAAAATTAGGGAGCCACGCTGAGGCTCCGGCCCTGAGAAGCTCCCTGATTGCGTCGAAATCAACAATGAGGCGGAGGCCCTCTTCCCTCAGCGCCACAGTAGCGTTAACCGCGACCAAGGTGACACTCATAAGGAGGTAGCCAGTCACTGCGCCGACCCAGTCGAAGCCAAGGTACACCGCCAGGGAGCCTACCACTATCTTCAATATATTGGAAACCGTTGCAGCCTCAAAGAGTAGCTTAGTCCTGAGCCTCGCGATCATGTAGAACCATAATATCTGGCTTAACCCCATGACGAGGATGAGGACTGAAACGAACTCCAACATTAAAGGGGTAAAATTAGAGAGACCTCTCCCAAGCAACGCCAAAGCTAGCACGATAAACGCTGCGGATGAGTAAACGGTTAGGCCATAAGCAGTGGAGGACCAGAAGTATCGGCGCCGGCACTCAACGTCCCCCCGACCCTCGCATACTCCTATAAACCTCTGGAGCGCAACGTTTACTCCAAGATTCAAAGCGGCCACGACTAGGGACGCCAGACCTATTATAGCTGAAGTTATGCCTAGGGGCGAGGGGCCTGCGAGTATTGACACTATTAGCCAGTACGTGTAGCCGCCAAGGTTGTTCGCAATACTAGCCATATATACGTATGAACCTGTCCTCACCACGTCGGACAGTTTACCCATCTACCATAGCACCGGCGTCGGACACTCTCCAGTAGGCTTCGCTGATGGACCCGAGCGTAATAAATCGACTAGCAGGGCCTCCGGGGCGTTATGCCTAGCAATGCCTTATACTTTTATTAATGTGTGTCCACACCTCTTATATTTCTTATTGGATTATAGTATACCAAATGAATAAATATCTCCAGGGTGAGCATAGTATAATACGGTGAGAGAGATGGCCGAGGAGAAGACCCAGGTTAAAGTAGAGGAGACCATCAAGCAGCTCCAGGACGAGCTCAGGGGGCTAATCAGCCAGGCAGAACAGCTGAGGGCGCAGATCGCTACAATCAACGGCGTAATAACAGACCTATTCGCCGCTCTAGAAGTACTAGACTACCTCCAGCGTGAGGGCAAGGGCAAGACGATACTAGTACCGATCGGCGGCGGCAACCTCATAATCAAGGCCAAGGTAGAGGATGTGCAGAGCGTGATAATGAACATTGGAGGGACCCTCAACGTAGAAACCAGCATCGAGGACGCCAAGAAAGCCGTGGACTCCAGGATAAAGCTGCTCGAGCAGATAAGGCTAGACCTACTCAAGAAACTAGAAGAAGTCAACAGGAGGATCAACGAAATACTGCCCAGGCTAGAGGAGAGCCTACGCCAGTAACTCCCGTCCAACTACTAAACACTAACCCCACTAGGCCATCCTCTTTTCCCATACCAGTCACGTAGTCATACAGTAAACGGGGGGTGTGCAGTAGTGGGGGCAATCTTGGAGATCATAGAGGCTAGGGTCCGCCTGCAGGATATAGAGAAGAGCCTAGCACAGCTAGAAGTGCGCCTAAGAGAACTCGAGGAAGCTAAGAAACTATTGGAAACCGTGAAGGTGCTGGGAGTATACAAGGTTTACGGCGGGAGAATAGGCGTGGAACTACCGCCGGAGAAGGCTGGGGAGGAGATTGAGAAGGAGATCTCTAGCCTTCGCTCAACTATTGAGCTGTTGCGCCGGGAGAGGGAGAAGCTTCTCTCAAAGATCCGTGAGAATGTTAATCGAGCAGGATTTTCGTAGCATATATGTATCCGCTGGCCTTAGAGTATAGTTTGTATACTTCGTGCCCGTGTTCTTTACCCCCCGGCGTTATTCTAACGATCCCGATCCTACCGTTTTTAGGATTAACTGTTAGGATAAACTCGTCTTCGTCCCTCAGGAGAACTCCTACAAGTAGCTCCCTCTCTGCAACATGGTTCGCCATGTTTAGCAGTGTCTCAGCTAGCTCTTCTAGGGTAGCCTCACCTTCTAGTATTACATTGTAAGCGTGCTCTGCTTTCACTCTTATTTTTTCATCTCCAGCTATTCTACCGCTGAAGCTATCGTCGATAAGCCTGGTTAGCTGTTTAACCGTTTTCCCAAGTGTTCTGTTTACTTCTCTATACTTGTTTAGTAGTGGCCATGTCTCCATTTCAACGGCCCCGGGCTAATCCGTTTACCCTTCAGTGTAAGGGATCTATATAAAGCCTACACCTTCTATTCTAGGAGCTTTATTAATTAATCCCACCAACAGGGGTATGATTCTCGATAATACTTAGTTTACACTCTTATCCTTAAACCTCTCATGGAGGGCGACGAGACCTCTCCAGTGGTATCCCCTCGCCTCCCAGTAGCCGTCTAGGTAGAAATCGGAGGCGAATAGGCCAGCCAGCCACTTCACGCTTTTCCACCCGTAGAGTACGGGTACCAAAAGCCTTGCAGGACCCCCATGCTCTACGGGGAGGGGTCCCCCGTTAAGCCCCGTCGCAATATAGGCGTTGCCGAGAATACCTGGCTCGAGAGGGATACTGGCTGTGTAGCCTCCACTACTAACAGCTATTAGCCACTCGCCTCTCAGTCCCATCGAGGAGAGGATCTCGTCGAGCCTTGTCAGCCTCCACTTTATCCCGCCGACGCTCCACCCGGTCACGCAGTGAAAGTCTCGTTCAACCCATTCGCCTCCAATTTCACTAATCCGGACCTCACTAGTAGGCTGGAAGCCGCGCTCGTCGTAGGAACCGACTAAGACTCTCCCATTGTGCCCTGGAAAGGATCCTTCAGCACTGTAAATCACTGGCTTCCTTATCGCCTTCTGGCCTTCAGGGACTGGGGGAGCCTCTATGTTCTCCGCCTCGGGTAGCTGGGGCTGTTTCGGAGGCCTCCTCGGTGCCCCGGGGATGACTGCTTGAATCACGCCTCCAGCCCATATTGTCCCACCGGTTCTCTTGTCGTAGACGCTCCTCGCCTCAATGATGGGCTTAGGCTTGCCGCCATCGGTTGCCTTGTAGACGAGGTATCTTCCACCTATGAGCTCTGGGGTCTCTGTGGCAGGCATCTTCTCCACGTGATGGAGGAGCATTGCAAGGTAATTGTAAACCTCCATGAGGGCCTGCGAGGGGTCTGCACCGGCTTGAGGCGCGCAGTCTAGAACCGTGGGGTATCCTGTTAGGGCGCTCGGCCAGGAGGTGTAGAGCATGCATTCTTCAAGAGCCATTCCCGGTCCCCCATTTTCAGGTCTAGCCAGCCGGGAATTGTATAGTATAGTTACGTGTAAAGGTAGGCATATAAGGCCCAGTCCCACTATCTCCCCACAGGCCGAGCGGCGACCAGGCATGGCAGGGGGCATGTATACGGGGCCTGCGAGGGCCCTGGAGGAGTTGGTCCTCGAGCTTGAGGCCCTCAGGAGGAGGGTTCCAGAAGCGATACTGGAGGGAGAGGCTGAGGAGGTTCTGGGAGACGCCTACACTCTCCTATCCAGCCTCTCACCCTCAATAGGCCTGCTTGCAAGGCCCTACGTGGGCCTACCCGATAGGGTCAGGCTACTAGCACAGCTCGCCACCGCCCTGAGAGTGAGGATGCTCCGGGCGGGTACACCCTACATAACCGACACGGCCTACTTCATAGACAAGCTGGACGACCTCATAATGGAGGTAAGATACCTCGCAGGCCTACACCCCTACCTGCCAATGGGCGGCACCGGCTACTACAAGGCTAGGAGCTAATAGGCCTGCATGAATAACGGTTAGGAGGGGAAGGAGGAGACTTGCCCGCGAGGAAGAACAAGGAGGAAGAAGAGATCGTAAGAGAGTGGGGCGTAAAGCTCGCGGAGGAAATAGAGTCATACACGATGAGCGGGCTAACCCCCATAAAGACTGGTCACCTCGAAGACGCGCTCAAAGAAGCAGGAATAGTATTATCCATGGCTGGAGAGAAGGACCTAGCCCTAAGGGCCGAGGAGCTTTCCAGGAAAGCCCTGGAAGCGAGGCACATAATGAAGGCTACGAGAGCCATAACGGCCAGCGTCGAGAAGGTGAGGCTCGACGCCCAAAGATTTGCCGTAGACATGAAGAGGAGAATGAACAAGAAGCTCCACGTCGACGCTACTAACCCCCTAAACCCATGACCAGCCCCCCGTCACAACCCTGCCCTTGTAAACCACCTGAGGGTCCCCCTCAGTCACTCTGCCAATAATCCAGCAGGGAACGCCCGCCTTACCGCACTCTTCCAAGGCGTCCTCCACCTCGTTCTCCCTTACTGTGAGGGCTATATTGTAGTCCTCCCAGCTCTCAAGCCAAATAGCCTCTCGGGCAACTCCGACCTGCTCAACTACACTCTCGACCGTCGGGTCCGGGTGTACCTCCTCGATAACTATCCGGGCACCGCTATACTCGGCGATGCCCCATAGGGTTGCGGCCCACCCATCACTATTATCGCTACTAGCGGTAGCATAGGCCGACACTATCCCCTCCGCTCGAGGAGGAAGCCTCCTGAGGAAGCCCCGTACGTTAAGGGCTTCATCGATACCCACAATGTTCTCGGCTACAAGCCTCTCCAGCAACCCGTATCCAAGGTATCCGGCCTGCAGGAGCACATCGCCGGGGGAGGCCCCTCTCCTGGATACCGGCCTCTCTGTTGAGCCTATGCTGGCCACGTCTATCCAGGAGCCTCTCCCCCTGTTGTAATCCGACTTTAAGACGACTACTCCAAGGTCTCTCGCCGCCTCGCCGACACCCCTGGCTACTTCAAGAGCGTGTGCCTCGTTTTCAACGCCCACACTATACATTACTGCGAGAGGCCTCCCGCCAGAGGCTATAACGTCGGCAACGCTCGCGGCCACCGCCCTATACGCCCAATCAGCCCTAGACATGAATGGATACCTGCTGTAATCCTCGTGGTAACCGTCGATATTGTAGAGGAGCCCCCCGGGTCCCGGGCATGCATCGTAGCCTAGGCATTCCTCCGAGCCCGAGAGCTCGGCTAGCCTCATGTGAAGGAGGCGCTCCCGCCTACTCAACCCTCACCATCCTATACCTACCATAACCAGTTAAGACCCTAATGTAGCCCCTCAGCATCTCGTCGACCAGAGGGTCCCCAGTGTCGACCCGTAGCACTCGGAGCCTGGAGAGCTTGCTCGGCGAGGAAACCACTATGATGTTATCCCTCCCCACCAGGCGTATAACCCTTGGGCTTATCTGCTGGTTACCCCTGCCGAAGAGGAAGCCCTGTCCCCCTATCGGCGAGACAACTATGACCTTCCGGCCCGGGTAGCTGGATACTATCTTGTAGAGCGTCTCCTCGTCAACATCCCTGGCTATCAAAGACCTATTATGGGCGACGTCAACCCCTAGCCTAGTCTTCCCCTCTATGCCGAGCTTCTCGGCTATCCTCGAAACAGTCCTCCCCGGGCCTAGTATGTACAGCGTGCAGTCCTCGTATAACTCGTCGGCGAAGTACTCCGCTATCTCCTCGATCTCAGCCTCCTCCCCGGGCCCGTGGCTGGCGGACTTACCGCTGGCAACCAGCCCAGGAGCCATTGGAACCCGGAGGTAGCCGTAAGGCCTGACAACCAGCTCCCCCCGTCTAAAGGCCTCCTCGTCAACGTCGAGGACCATCCTCTCAACCAGTCTAGCCCGCCCCTCCATGAACAAGGCGACTATCTCTGCCGCCTCTCTAGGGGTGTACGCGAAGACGCCGCTATACACCTTGACTCCAGCCGGAACCCCTAGGACGGGCACCTTCTCGTCAACACTTTCAAGCACTATCCTAGCTGTCCCATCACCCCCCACGAAAACTAGGAGCCCCACGCCCCTATCAACGGCGAGGCGCGCACACCTTGCAGTATCCTCGGGGGTAGTAGGCCACTTGCCGGGATCAACGCAGTCAAGAAGCCTCACATCACCCCGGTATTCTCCAAGGCTCTCCCAGCCCATTGGCCCTGGGGGAGCATAGACTACGAGGCCCGGCTTCCTCCTGGACAAGTGAGCCATAAACTCCCTAGCCCTAGCTGGGGCGACCAGGGGGACCCTCTCCTCGGCAACCCTCAATGGTAGGGGCCAATCAGTCCCCTTCCAGCCAAGCCTCCCTCCAGCCCCGCTAAATGGGTTAACTACTACTCCGAGGATTGGAGGGGGCCGCTCATTGCTCGGCTGTACCATCCCCTCATCCTCCCCGTATCGGGCTAATCCCGGCATTTCACCGCGGCCCCACGCGCTAGTCCAGCATAGGGAGAGGGCTATATTATCGTGGAGATGTGGAACACACTGCCTATGACTTCGCCGAAGAGGAAGGCTATTATCGCTGTCCCGAATAGTATTGAGAGGTTCTCGGCTAGCTCTCTCTTGAAGTCGGCCTCGTTTAACACAGCGTTGTAGAAGGTGAAGCTTGAGACTATGGCTATGGCCATGATTAGTGAGACTGTGAAGGCTGTCGCCATGCTTTTAGTGAGGAAGTAGGGTAAGGCGAGTATAACGACGCTTCCGAGGTAGGACAGCCCCGTAACGAGGGCGCTCTTGCCGGGGCTCCTCTCACTGGCCACAACCGCCTCAGCCTTAGCTTGGAGGTATGCGGCCCCGGCCATTGAGAAGGCGGCCGAGACCCCTACTATTAAACCAGCGATACCTGCGACCTCCGTTACCCGGGTGGCTCCGAGGAAGCCTGCGTGTACGCCTGTTATCTCGACTATTGCATCGGCTATTCCCAGGGCTATGAAGCTGAGGTACCTCACTATTGCCTCGTTGATCCCGGATATTAGCTCGTTCTCATGCTTCTCCTCGTCAGCTATTATCTTCTCTAGCTCCTCCCTGTCACTACCCTCTAGGTATTTCATGTAGGCCTTATACTCGGCTACGACCTCGTCCTCGTGCATCTCGAGGAGCTTGAGGGTGAACGTTAGCCCGAACACCTTCCTCGCGAGGAGTATCAGCTTAAGCTTCCACCCCGGAAAGCTGGCCTCGCAGTCTCCCCCCAGTATCCTCTTCCAGAAGAGGTAGTGCTCGTATTCTTCCCTCGCGAGGGTCTCTAGTATCTCTCTAAGCCTTGGATCCTTCTCCCTGCTGGCCAGGTACTTGTAAACGTTATAGTCGAAGTACTCGTCTACACAGAATTTCCGTGCCTTCTCGAGCGCCTCCTCTGGAAGTCCAACATTAGTACTTGCGTTCAAGTGCATCCGCACCCACGCGTAACGGAGTCGTCCGGCGTTGGAGAATTAATTGTCTAGCCAATAACCAGACTAAAGTAATGGATCCGGAGAGAGGGAGGCGGTGCCCGGTGACGGCGGAACTCGTGAGGGCCCACCTGCTAGTGCGGGGAAAGGTTCAGGGAGTATTCTTCAGGGCGAACATGAGAAGCCTTGCCCTCGAGCTCGGAGTCAGGGGCTGGGTTAGGAACCTTCCGGACGGCCGGAGCGTCGAGGCGGTGCTCGAGGGAGAGAGGAGCGCTGTTGAGAGGGTTATCTGCTGGGCTCTCAGGGGTCCCCCGCTCGCCCGTGTAAGAGAGTTACATGTTGAGTTCGAGGATTATAGGGGCGAGTTCGACACCTTCGAGATAAGATACTAGGAGGGCCTCCTCCACTACAATATATTATGGGGACAGCCATGTACAAGCGGTAGACGGGTATTCTAGGGGCGGTGGGTATTGTCGAGCACCATCCAGGTTTCGAAGGGCTTAAGGGTGAGGGGTAGGGTTTCCAGGGACCCCTTCCGGCTAATGAGTAGGAGGGGCTACAAGTGGTTCGGCATAATACCCGTAAAACTACCGCAGGGAGAAGTCCTACTATGGAGTACTGGTACTGTGGCTCAGTGGTTCTCTAAGGGGGAGATAGTAGAAGTAGTCCTCCTAGATGAACCCAAGCAAATAGGAAAAGCCAGGATCCTGGGCCCAAGGGACTACGAGCTCTACAGGATATGGCAGGGAGAGCCGGTCAAGGTATGGCCGCCCTGGAGGAGGGAATACTCCCTCGAGAGAAGGGACGCCCTAAACCTGCGCAGGGTATACGAGTACAGGGTCATAGCGAGGGAGGCTGAGACCGAGGACGACTACATTGAGATCGTAAACCTCGAGCAACACCACTACGCCAGCAAGGAGGAAATAGTAGCAGTATGGAGGTGCCCCATCTGCGGGAGATACGCCGAGTCAAACGTACAGCCAATATGCCCAGTCGACAAGGTACCCATGAAGCTGCAAGAGATAAGAGGCAGCCTACCCAGCAGCAGGTTCCTAATACTCGAGCTCGCCTCACGGAAGCCCTACGAGCCCAGGATAGTAGGGTACGTGAGGATAGACACGCCCATACCCCTAATGAACAGGAGGCTCCCCGACGGTAGCGTTGAGAAGCTCATCCGGGAGAAGGTATTCCCCAAGGACTGGTTCCACCCAACCTTCTGGCCGCTAGCTGGGAGGAAGAAGCTACTAGCCAAGTACAAGGAGCTCAGCGAGCTATACGGCCCCGTCATAGCGAGGGCAATGATAGGCGAGGAGATCAGCAGGATAGCACTCCGCAGAGCCAACACCGCTGCGGCGAGGATAGCCAGGGTAGTAGTCCACCCCGACTACCGTGGAGACGGCCTCGGAGTCCTAGCGGTCAAGGCGGCCATAGAGTGGGTGAAGGAGAGGAGAATACCCGAAATGAAGAGGAGGAAGCACGTGATAGAAACCATAGCGATGATGGCCAGGTACAACCCATTCTTCGAGAAAGCCGGATTCTACTACATGTGGGACACAGCGAGCGGCAGGCCAGTACTCATGTACCCCCTAACCGAGGAGGCAGAGAAATACATCGAGAAATTCCTCCGCGAGGACCCTGTGGCAAGGCAGCACGGCGGCCGCCTCTACAAGAGCCGGTACGGCAAGGTAACCCCACTACCCGAACCCATCAGGCTGATAGGGGTATCAAAGATATACTCGAGCG
>JALVJB010000066.1 GCA_027034115.1 Acidilobaceae archaeon
GCCATAGCTGTACTCTCAAACCCCGAGGGGGCTCCCCAGGAGTATATTGGCCCACTGACAAGCCAGGGATTCAACCTCTTCAAAAGGGTGCAGTTGCTGCTCTCAAAGGCAATTGCTAGCACTCTACGTGTTGAAGAGCGTTTCCGCCACCTAGCAGGAGTGGGCATTCCAGAGCTTGTGGAGACGGCATTAGCCTACTATGATAGCGCTCCAGTCCCCGGTATAGGCAGGGAGGAGGTCAAGCGGCTGGTTAAGGGAGTCCTCAATAGGCTCCTGGAGGACCCCAATATATGGTCCCTGCTGATAGCGGCTAGGCACCTCGATGATTCTGGGAGTCTGGGCGGCATACCGGGCCTGTCCAAAGACGAGTACGCCTCTGATAGCAAGAAGATTGTGGCGGACGAGCTGCTAGGGATTACCCTGTCAATCTATATTAACGGGTGGAAGGGGCTCTTCGCCTACTACTGGATTGACCGGACAAAGCACAATACCGGCACTACTCTAGAAAGACTGCCAATGTTTATGGACGACGCTCTAGGAGCCCTAGTTGGAGGAGTCCTAAGCAGGATTTACGATAGACTACTAGGCGGGGAAGTGTAGTGCTCAACATCATCATAATGACTGGTGGAGCTGGGAGCCGGATGGGCGGCGTCGAGAAACCGCTACTTAAAATCTGCGGAGAGAGAATACTCGATAGAATCATAAGCGCCTCCCTCCCACTAGGAGAGGTCACTGTCGCCGCCACACCTGTAAGAATGAACACAGCCCTTAGGGCTCTCGAGAACGGAGCTAGAGTAATCGTAGCTCCAGGCTATGGCTACTCAATAGACCTCGAATACGCCGTCTCGAAGACTGGCCTGCCAGCCCTAATACTACCCGGCGACCTCCCACTCGTTACCACCGCAAGCCTTGAATGGACACTATCCCTCCTGTCAACGCCCAATAAGGATATTACGACCCTCCTAGTCAAGGAGGGATGTCTTCCGGGCAAGAGGGGTCCCTTAGGGATAAGCCTAGTACGGGGCCCGGACTGGTCCTCGTATTCAAGCGTTGAAGCCTGCCCTGGCTGGGATCTCTACGATGTTGATACCTGGCTAGACGTGTTCAGGGTTGAGGAGAGATGCGTAGAGTAGGCTTCCACGGCGGATACCACGGCGGCGGGGAGGGAGTCCTAGATTTCAGCGTCAACCTCAACCCTCTCGGCCCGCCACCAGGCTTCCCCGAGAAGGCTGCTCGGTGCCTGGAAGCACTCGAGAGGTACCCGGACCCAGAGTACGAGGAGCTGAGGAAGGAGCTAGCAGGCTTCTACAACGCCGACCCAGACTTCCTAGTACCAGTCAACGGGGCGAGCGAGGGGTTATTCGCCACTGTCATAGCCGTGAAGGCGAGAAGCATTGTAACGATTTCACCAACCTACGGAGAGGAGGACTTCAGGCTCCTAGCCTCGGTCCTCGAGGCTCGGATTACGCCTCACATTATGATCGAGGATCGCGATAAGTTCCGGGTAGACGTCGACTCCTTGCTCGACATTGTTAGGAGCCTAGAGCCGCCCGTCGTGATCTACATGAGCAACCCCAACAACCCCACGGGATCCCGCGTCTCGCAGACTACGATAGCTGAGATCGCCGAGGAGGTTTCTGAAAGAGGTGTCGTACTCTTAGATGAGGCTTACGAGGAAATCTCAACTGGAGAGCACCGGGTGAGGGACCCTC
>JALVJB010000067.1 GCA_027034115.1 Acidilobaceae archaeon
TCTACCCCCACACGTATATTTTTCATGGGAGATGAGCCTCACAAGTATAAGCCAAAGTTTTAGGCAGCTTCGCCCTGTTTTTGTTCTACCTAGTAGGGCTATCTCTGGCCCCCTGCGATAAACTAGGCCATGTTATCGCGGTTATGACTGGTGGTGTAATATTGCGTTTTGCCTCGTTGAAAATCATAGTTTCAGTCATGTTATAAGCCCTAGGAGGCTATAATGTTCTACGTGAGGGGCCTGTGGTGGAGCCTCTAGTCGTCGCCGAGCACTTGTACAAGACTTATAGGGACGGTACGAGGGCGGTAGTGGACGTATCCTTCGAGGCTGGAAGGGGAGTAACCGTCCTTATGGGGCCTAATGGGAGCGGGAAGACCACGACCCTCTCGATGATCGCCGGAGCCCTCAAGCCTTCCCGGGGCCGGGTGCTGGTTTGCAGCTATGACCTCTGGGGGGACGGCTGGTATAGGGCTAGGGAGTGCATTGGGTATGCGCCTCAGAGGATGCCTTTTGTTGAGAGGCTAACCGTCTTGGAGAACCTCGTGTGGATAGGGTTGATGAGGGGCCTGAGCCTGGGGGAGGCTAGGAGGAGGGCTAGGAGGCTCCTCGAGGAGGTCGGCCTCCCTGACGCTGGCGGTAAGCTTGTTGGAAGGCTTAGTGGTGGTATGAGGAGGAGGGTTACCATAGCTGCGAGCCTTGTGGGGGACCCTCGAGTCGTGGTATTGGATGAGCCTACTAGCGGCCTCGACCCTGGGGCTAGGGAGTCCCTGTGGAGGATTATCCGGGGGTTTTCGGGGGAGAGGGCTGTGCTGGTTAGCACTCATATCCCGGTGGAGGCTGAGGAGTACGCCGATAAGGTGCTGGTCTTCCATCGTGGTAGGCTGGTGGCTGAGGGTCCCCCAGGCGACCTGATAGCCAGGTATGCCCCTGAGTCCCTGGTTGAGGTTGAAGGCGTGATCCCCCCTGTTACGGGAAGTGTCGGGTGGAGGGTTGTCGAGGCTAGTAGTGATAGGCTGGTGATCGCCTCGAGGTCCCCCGACTCGGATCTCCCGAGGCTTATCGAGTGGATTGTTAGCCGTGGCGGGCGTGTCGGCGTGGCGAGGGTTAGGAGGCCTGGCCTCCGCGAGGTCTACTTCGCCCTCACGGGGGAGGCGTTGGAGGAGGGTGGCTAGGCCTTGGGCTCTGGATGGCGTGTATTGAGCCAGTTGTACGTCGCGGTTAAGGGCTTGTTCAGGCATAAGGGGGCTGTCTTCTGGATAATCGTGTTCCCCATACTATTCTATACCTTGATGGTTGCTATCTGGGGGTCCCCCAGCTACCATCCAGTCCCCCTTGGGGTGGTAGACGAGGACGCCGGGGACGGCTACTACAACTTCTCCCAGATACTCTTAGACGCGATGAACGAGTCCCACCTCTTCAAGATAAACTACTACAACTCGACCGGGGAGATGGTCAACGCGATCCGCCGTGGAAGGGTTAGCGTGGGCATACTCATCCCAGGCGACTTCTCAGAGAACATAACACGAGTGGAGCCTGCAACACTCCACCTATACTATACGAGGTCGCCCTGGAGCTCCTACGATACAGGCGTAGTCTCAGGATTTATCTCGAAGTTCAGCGAGAGCCTCCGCAGTAGAGCGTTGAACATCAGCCTGCAATACGCTCTCCAATACGTCCCCGAGAATATGAGTAGCTATGTCCGGGAGTGGTAC
>JALVJB010000068.1 GCA_027034115.1 Acidilobaceae archaeon
TCAAAAGCGAAGTCCTAGGCGCAATATACTCCACCGCTATGAACGTAAACGCTCTCACGATTGAAGCGTCAATAGTTAAGGTTGCAGACGCCACGGACATGGCAGAAGGGAGAGCTAGGCTCCCCTACTCTAAAGGCAAGGAGGACATACACGCATTATCAGCGCTAAGCATAGCGAAGGTAGAGATAGAAAGAGGCTCAGAGAGGCCTCTCCTCATTAAAGTCTATATGAAGGATCTAGCGGGCATGTTCCAGATTGAGCGAGTACTACTACCAAAGCTACAGTACTCTCTACTGGCAAAGTACACCGAGATAAGACCCATACTGGTCAATGGAGACGGGAGGAAGCTGAAGCCTATTCTACCATAGCAGGCCTCTGGTAGAAGACGCTTAGGGCGTAGACGATGCCGTACGAGGTCATAATGCCGAGGCTCGTTGACTGCGTTGCAAGGATAGCGAGTGGGATATCGAAGAAAGCGCCCTCTGAAGAGTGCCCCTCACTGCCGAAGATAGCCGTTGAAGCAGTCGAACTAGTTGCCAGCAGGCTAGCCCCCCAGAGTGCTCCTGCCCTATATTGTGCTCTATGCTACAAAGGCCCATATACAAGGAAAGGTTACTACCTGCACCTGAAAAGGGTTCATGGTAGCGAGATAAAGGAGGAGATTTCTAGAGAGATAAAGCGTCTCGAACAAGTCTATCGCGGCCACTTGGAATAATCAATCTGGGACCCTCACTCGTCTCGAGTAGAACGGCCGCAACATTTTCAGCGACCTGAAGGGTTCCCTCATAAACATAGTAGTCGCCCCCGGCATCGTACCACTTGAACTTATCCTTAGAGACGACGAGGTACTCGCCCTCGCCTCCTGCCTCTACGTCCTCTTTCTCAAGAACGCCCACACGTAATAGTCGAGCGGGCTTCATGAATAGCATCCTCTGCGACTTATACCTCGGATTCTCCCCGACTATCTCGATAATGCCCGGCGCCTCGACTTTCACCTCGAAGAAGTCTCCCTCCTTGTTTTTAGAACCTTTCTCTAAATGCTCTAAAATGATCTCGATCGGGTCACCGACCTCAACGGTTTCATACTCCTTGGCTGGAAGTAGGACGTCTAGTACGACAGGGCCGAACGTCTTTCTCTCTACCCTGTACCAACGCATCTTAACATTCGCACTCTTCCTAGCCGGCAAGCGCAGGCCCCACTTACCCTTTGATCCTCTCTATTTTATTAACCATGCCAGTCCAGTCACTAGTACACGCTCGGGGTGCTATACGTGGAGACTCCCACCAAAGTGTTAAATCCTGTAATGCACGAAATAATGGGAGAGACCGCCTTCACCTTTCTCGCAAAAGTGAATGAGCTACGCTCAAAGGGGCGCGATGTAGTAAGCTTCGGAATAGGGCAACCGGACTTCCCCACCCCACTGCATATAAGAGAAGCGGCCAAGAAAGCTCTCGATGAAGGGTTCACTGGGTACACTGAAACCGCGGGTATACCGGAGCTGAGGGAAGCGATATCCGAGTACCTGTCGCGCTACGGGAAAGTTAGCCCTAACGAGGTAATAGTCACGACTGGGGCTAAAACCGCTATTTTCATAGGGCTATTAGCTTACCTGAGGCCAGGCGATGAACTACTCATCCCGGATCCAAGCTACTATGCCTATAGCCAAATAGCTAAGGTCGCGGGGGCCA
>JALVJB010000069.1 GCA_027034115.1 Acidilobaceae archaeon
GGCTAGGAGTATTCTGTGGGGCTTGCAGTCTAGAGGCATGAGAGCTCCCACCGAACCCTTGAGAGCAACTCGTAGAGGGTCTCGCGGGCCTGCTCCTCTACCCGTGAGCCGGGCATCGCCTGGTAGACGAGTCTTTCCTCGCCTGGCTCTATGACCGCGTGTATTCCCGCCCCTTTCAGTAGTTTAACTGCTCCAGCTGCTTCGGGGAAGAATACCGCTTCTATATCACCGCCGGTATCGTACCTGTAGTCGCCGTAAAGGACCGGTCTCAGGTGACTACTGGAGAGCCACTTGTAGAGGAGCGGCCACCCCCTCTTCCTAGCCTCCCCTAGTACTGTGTGGAGGAGAAGCCTCGCCGGTAACGGCCCAGGGGATAGTATCTCTTCAAGCCTCTCCTCAAGGCCTGCCCATGAGGGTCCCTCTAACGCAGCCCTAACGGCGGCCTCTACCGCGGCTCCAGCGGCCAGGGGATCAGCGTTCTCCGGAGTATCCATGGGAGTATGGTAGATTCTGCGGACCTTATCATTCCACAGAGTGTGGATCGAGACGCTCGGCACCCCGACCCGGTGGAAGCTGAACCCATCGCACTCCGGGCAGTCACAGCACCTCTCCCCGGCCTCCACCCCGAGTGCTCTCAGTGATCCGATAAGCCCCCGGGTGTATTGGGGCGCCCCCGACACTACCAGGGGCTGTGTCCCGGCGACGTCAAAGTTCACTACGAGCTCTAGGGCGACCTCCAACCCGGCTTCACGGTACTGGCGGGCGAGCCACCTGCTACCCCACGCCCAGTACCATCCCGCGGGGCCGGGGGCTCCGTGCTCCTCCCCGGTGAATACTAGGAGTTCAACGCCCCTCTTCTCCCTGAGCCTCTTGTAGGCTACGGCGGCCTGGGCAATCCCTAGTATGTTGTCTTGGAACCCCGTGTACCACCTGTCATAGTGGCTCGTGAACGCTACCCTCCCGGGACCCCCGCTCACCGCTCTAATCGCGGCGCCCTTCTCCTCCCTCAGCACCGCTGATACCTGTATCCGGGCCCTCCCCTCCCAGAGGGCCCGCTTCGCGGATTCCTCATCGACCACTACTACTGGTATGGGGGTGGGGGCTCCCGCCGTGTAGCTGTAGCCCCAGGAGCCCGTTGCAACGATTTTGCGGGGGACCCTCGACCCTACTATAACGCCCCTAGCCCCAGACTCCCAGGCGTGGAGCACAGCATACTTCAAGTCGTCGGGGTTCACCGGGGGTATAACGACTGCTATACTACCCTCGGGCACTCCCCTCCAAGACCTGTAATCGCTCGGATCTCCCTCGACCATGAAGGTCCTTGCCTCGACGTCCGCGTCTAGTACGTAAGGTGCAACGCTTACGAATGAGGGCTTAGGGGAGACCTCGACGCCCTTAAGCCTCCACGAGACGAGAGGGGTCTCGACGAGCTCCAAGTCCTCGCCGAGGTAGTCCTCCAGGATACCCCTTATACGGTCGGCCTCCCTCCAGTCCCGATGGCCAGCGACGTGCTCTCTCCCATTATAGATCCTGTTGGCTAGATCCCAGACATCACCAATTGTATCCTCTAGCGGCAACCCCTACGGTACACCCCCATCGTTGCGGAGAGGGTGGCTCGGAGGGCTCCTAGTCCTCACACCCCCGGGAAGATGGGGGTCAGAGTCCACCACAATCCTCACAGCCATA
>JALVJB010000070.1 GCA_027034115.1 Acidilobaceae archaeon
CTAGGAGGCTCCAGTACCACTTGTACTTCTCGACCATCTCGTCTACGAACTCCTTCGGGTGAACCCCCCGCTTCTCGGCGGCCCTCTGGAGCTTGAGGCCGTGCTCATCGGTGCCTGTTAGGAAGAATGTCTCGTCCCCCCTCAAGCGGTGGTACCTTGCCAGTATGTCGGCGTATACCGTGGTGTACGCGTGTCCCAGGTGTGGCGGCGCGTTCGGATAGTATATTGGCGTCGTCACGTAGAATACCGCCACCAGCTCGCCACCTCTCGCCCATGGATAAGCGGGGTTCCCTTTAAAGCCTCATCCAGCCACCTCCACTATGCCTGAAAAAGGGGAGGGCTTGCCTGGAGGGGGCACGGTATATTGCTGAAGGACCTCTTCATAGCGGACATCTACGCTAGGAAGGACGAGCTACTGGGCGGGAGGGTTAGGGTATGCGGCTGGGTCCACAATATAAGGGACCTGGGAAGGCTCAAGTTCATCCTCATACGTGACAGGACCGGGATACTCCAGGTCGTAGTGAAGAAGGGGGAGTCCCCCGAAGACGTAGTGGAAAAAGCGGGGGATCTCCGCCTAGAGGCCGTTGTGTGCTTCGAAGGCGTACTAGTAGAGTCTAGGAGCAAGTTCGGAGTAGAGGTCAAGGCCGGCAAGCTCATAGTCCTAAGCCAGCCTGTGGAGCCGCTACCCCTCGAGCCCGACACCAGCCTAGAGGCGGGCCTGGCCACGAGGCTGAACTATAGGTGGCTGGACGCGAGGAACCCTAGGGTTAACATGATCTTCCAGTTCGAGGCGTGGGTCGCCCGCGTCTTCCGCGACTACTACACGGAGAAGGGCTTCGTAGAGATATTCACCCCCAAGATAGTCGCCGCCGGGACGGAGAGCGGTGCAGAGGTATTCCCGGTGATATACTTCGGCAGGGAGGCCTACCTCGCGCAGAGCCCCCAGTTCTACAAGCAGATGGCGGTCATAGCCGGCCTCGAGAGGGTCTACGAGATAGGCCCTGTCTTCAGGGCCGAGCCCCACCATACCACGAGGCACCTCACAGAGTATCATAGCATGGACATCGAGTTTGGATTCATAGAGGGTCCCGAAGACGTAATGGCGATGGTGGAGGGCTTCTTCCGCAGGCTCGCCGACGACATGACTAGAGATCCCCGGGTCAAGCCAATAGTAGAGGAGTTCCAGGCCTCCCTGAGGGTCCCCCGCGAGGTCCCCAGGGTTACCATGAGGGAGGCCTATAAGATACTCGAGGAGGAGTATGGGAAGAAGATACCCTACGGCGAGGACCTCGACCCCGAGGGCGAGAGGCTCCTGGGCAAGTACTTCTCCGAGAAGTACGATTCAGACCTGGTCTTCGTTACAGAGTACCCGTGGGCCTCAAGGCCGTTCTACACTATGAGGAAGCCCGACGAGCCCGAGTGGACCTATGGCTTCGACCTCCTAATGAAGGGCCTAGAAGTGGTAACGGGTAGCCAGAGGGAGCACCGGTACGAGAAGCTACTGGAGAACCTCCGCGACAAGGGGCTCAACCCCGAGTCATTCCAGTTCTACCTCGACTTCTTCAAGCACGGGGCCCCGCCGCACGGCGGCGCAGGGATGGGCCTCGAGAGGATAGTTATGCAGAGCCTCGGCCTTGAGAACATTAGGGAGGCTAGGCTACTGCCGAGGGACCCCGAGAGGC
>JALVJB010000071.1 GCA_027034115.1 Acidilobaceae archaeon
TTACTAGACTGCGGGTCTCCGGGGTTAGGGGGAGGCTGTTTACCAGTATTTCTGAGCGGGTGAAGAGTTCTTCTAGGCTTACCTTTCTGGCTCCGAGGCCTGCCTCTAGGCAGGGCTTCCTGCTCCTACTGTAATAGTATACTTCTCCTACTCCCAGTGTCCGGAGTTTTACTGCTACCGCCTGGCCTATCCTCCCGGCGCCTAGCAGGCCAAGGCTCCTCCCAGTTACTAGCCTTCCGGCGAGGTGGTCGGGCCAGCCTTCAATATCCCACTCCCATGTAACCTTATGCGCAGCAACCAGTTGTCTCGAGACAGCCAGTATTCCTGCGACAGTGTACTGTGCTACTGCTTCCGCTATGATCTCCGGCTGGTTTGCCACGCATATTCCCAGGTCTCTCGCGGCGTCTACATCTATGTGATCGTAACCGCTACTCCTAGCTATAACTAGTCTAAGGCTCGATGCACTTAGCCTTTCACGGTTTACGGGGATGAACCAGTTGATGTAGGCTATGGCTTTTCTTAGGAGCTTGTCTAGTTCTCCAGGAGTTTTCGGAGCTACTAGTCGGAAGGGTAGCTTAGCGTACTCTACCAGTTGTGCGGGTATAGGCCGGTCGCTTACGACTAGTGGTTTAGCGATCCCTGCACACCCTTACCAGGTGCGGGTATCCAGGGTTGAATTATCCTTGCATATGCTGGCTTGATAGTGCTATTAGGAAGTATTCGGGCCTCATGCTGTGCCCGTGCTTCGGGCTAATGTACTCCTTAACGCCTTTTAGGCGTAGCCTGTACCGGCACCTGCATGGCCTGGCTATTGACTCGTCATAGGTCTTCTCAACTACTAGCTCGAGTATCCCGTTCCTTAGCCTGTAGCGGCCCTCGGCTATCAGCCTGTCGCCCTCCTCTGGGTCCACCTCTATTTCCTCAATGGGAATTACCCCGTAGCTCCTCGCTAGAGTGTTCTTGCCTTCGAAGACCTTTGTATTCCACACGAAGAGGCTTATTGCTTCCTCCGGGTTGAGCACTAGCTTGATATGGTACCCCTTCTCGCCGTGATGGTGGATCACCCTCATGTAGCCCTCAGCATTGAGCCTCGCCAGGTCTACGAGTTGCTTCTCGAGGGGCTGGTCTGACTCCCCCTTCAGTTTAGGCTTGTAATCAATAATGGGATAGCTAGCCATCTTCCAAGCACCCAGCTTACGAAAAATTAAGCTGGTAGGGATAGTAAACTATGGGGGCTTTATGCAGCGAGTGCCCTCTTGTGGTTGCGGGATTTACTTTGACTGGAGTGTTTCTAGGAACTCGTCGACAGGGATTATCCTGAACGTTGCCGTGCGTATCGTGCCCCTCATATTAAGGTTGGTCAAGGCTTTCAGGAGGGTTTTCTCGTCGGGAGCTTCTACTATATTAAGGAAGTCCCACTCCCCCAGCATGACGTACTGCTCTACTACCTTTACGCCCATGTCTTCTAGCTCCTTGTTGACCTCCCGGACCCTCTCAGGCTTGGAGAAGACTGTCTGGGCTCCCTTATCGGTTAGCTTCGAGAATACCACAAAAGTGGGCATCATATCTCACCTCTATTATTCTAGTTCAAGCTCCTAGTATTAATACTTGCCAATACCGCTAATATTAACTATCCCGGGCTAGTCCAGTGTAGGCTCCGGTATCCCGAGTATCTCGAAT
>JALVJB010000072.1 GCA_027034115.1 Acidilobaceae archaeon
TACCCGGTAGTCCAGATCGGAATCCTATTCGTAGCCACAACCTTCGCCGTAGTCAACACTATCGTAGACATACTCTACATGATAATCGACCCCAGGATAAGAGCCTCGGGAGGTGGAAGGTGAAATGGCGCTCAACCTATCCCCCCAGACCAGGCTACTACTACGCAAGCTCTGGAGAAACAGGAGCTTCAGGATAGGATTCCCAATAGTCCTAGCCTTCATAATACTAGGCCTAATAGCACCACTAATAGCACTCTACAACCCGGTCAAAGGCAACCTGAGCGAAGCCCTCCAACCGCCGAGCAGTAAGCACTGGTTCGGGACTGACCAGCTGGGAAGAGACATCTTCAGCAGAACCATCTACGGTGCAAGGATAAGCCTCATAGTAGCCTTTACAGGCATACTCCTTGCAGTAATAGCGGGAGTCCTCTACGGTGCGGCCTCTGGCTATGCGGGCGGAAACATAGACGAGGCCCTAATGAGGATAATAGACATCCTCCTAGCCTTCCCCGACATACTATTAGCAATACTAGTAGCGGCGATAGTAGGCCCGGGCCTGCTCAACGTGATAATAGCCGTTGGAGCCTACAACTTCCCCCAATTCGCTAGGATAACCCGTGGAGCAGTACTAGCCGTGAAGGAGCTCGAATACGTTGAAGCCGCCGAGGCCATCGGAGAGTCCAGCTTCTCAATACTATTCAGGTACATCCTACCCAACAGCATGTACCCAGTAGTAGTCCACGGGACCCTCAGGACGGGGGCAAGCATACTGACGGCGGCGGCTCTAAGCTTCCTAGGCCTCGGAGTACAGCCGCCGACGCCAGAGTGGGGTGCAATGATCAACGAGGCAATGAAGTACCTCGACATTGCCCCTCAAATGTGGATATTCCCCGGCATATTCCTCACCGTCACAGTACTAGGCTTCAACCTAATGGGCGACGGGCTTAACGACGTACTCAACCCAAGAATCAAGGAGTAGCGGGAGGTGGCGGAGCTATGCCCCTATTGGAGGTTAGAGGCCTTTCAGTAACCTACAAGACGGACGAGGGAGAAGTATACGCCCTTGACGACGCTTCGATAAGCGTTGAGAAGGGGGAGATAGTCAGCCTAGTCGGAGAATCCGGGAGCGGCAAGAGCACTATGGCCCACGCGATAATGAGGCTCCTCCCCCCCTACGCTAGAATCGACAACGGGGAAGTACTATTCAAGGATAGAAACCTCCTCGGCCTAAGCGAGGAAGAAATGAACAAGATAAGGGGAAACGAGATCAGTATGATATTCCAAGAGCCGAACACAGCCCTCAACCCAGTATTCCGTATCAGGGACTTCATGACAGACGTATACCTAACCCACAACCCAGGAGCCACGAAGAAAGAAGCCCTAGAGAGAGCAGTACAGCTACTCCGCGAAGTCCGGATACCAAGCCCTGAGAAAGTACTAGACCGCTACCCCCACGAGCTCTCCGGAGGGATGAAGCAGAGAGTACTAATCGCTACAAGCCTCCTAAACAACCCGGACCTCCTAATCGCAGACGAGCCTACCTCCGCCCTAGACGTCTCAGTCCAGGCCCAAATCATAGCCCTCCTACGCCGGCTACAAGAGAAGAACAACATGAGCGTACTATTCATAACCCACAACCTAGCAGTAGCAGCCCAGATCTCCGACAGGATAA
>JALVJB010000073.1 GCA_027034115.1 Acidilobaceae archaeon
CGTCCGAGTAGTAGTCTTGGAGGTCCTCGAGCTTCGCTATCGCCCCCTCGAGGCTATCACCAGTTACTTGCCTGGGGGGTGTGAGGGAGTAGTCAACAAGCGCCTCCGCCACTATACTAGGATCGACGCCCGAGGGGAGGTACTGAGATAAAGCCCCGGCTATCCACTTGATCCTCTGCTCTCTGGGCTGGTCCTCCTTGCGGAAGGCGTTTACCAGGGAGGTGTTAGTGTTGCGCCCCTGGAATTGCTCGAGGAACTCTAGGAGGCTCTTGGCCAGGCCCACCACGTCCTGGTAGGGTGTTGTGGTCTTACCGGTCATCTTCATGTAAGAGGCTATCGCGCCGCGCCACGCCCAGCGCAGGTACCTCATCTGCCTGGTAGCGTTTTCCGGAAGGTTTACTAGCTTGTAGAGCTCCCTGATGGTTATCCTTAGCGGGTTCAGCTTTGGGGGCCTGTGAACCTTCAATGTGACGTTTGCCAGGTTTAGCTTCGAGTATTCCCCGTGCATGTCGAAAATGACCATGGTGCCGCAGAGTTCCCCAACGATCCTCTTAGCTATGATGCACACGGTATTGCTCTTACCGCCCCCAGTGACGGCTAGTATCGCTAGGTGCCTCATTAGGCCATTAGCGTTAACATGGAAAGCAACGTTCTGATCACTTGCAAGGCTGCCAAGCCTAATCCAACCATTCTCCAAGCCCTCACCAGAGAATATCCTGGAGAGGCTGGAAGGGTCGGCTCTATAGATCTTAGAGCCCGGCACAACCGGGGTCTTAGGGGCCACAACCCTCCCCTTAGCTAGGAGAGGCTCTAGGAGCGCCAGCCACCTCACACTACCCCTATTATAGAGGTCCTCTCCTCCGGCCTGCACTGTCCACTGGGCAATATGGTCCACAGCCCTGGGATCAGTAACGCTCGGCGGGAGCATCCGGTGCCCAGCCCACACGGTCTCTACAATCCCTAGGACGCAGCCCTCACTGCTCTCAGCCACAATATAGTCTCCAGCCCTGGGAGTGTAGCCATTCCTCTCAAAGATCAGCAGGCTCCTCGCGGGAGTAGACTCGCCAACTATCCAGCCGATCGGGTCACCGTTTCCACAAGCCATCCAAGGGTTCACCTCCTAAGCATATCCCTAGCGGGGATCTCCACTTCGAGGCCGACCCCCCGGGCCAGTGCTAGAGCCTCTTCTGGGAGGATTCGGGCATGGTAGTGGGCTATCGTTAAGGCGAGTGGGTATCCCTGGGCCGTCGGGATGCCTACGAGCCTCCGTAGCGCCTTCTCAAGGAGTGCCAGTGCATTATCCCAGGTCGCCGTGATCCTAGAGGAGTCAAAGGCTATGTTGGCTAGCATGAATGGGCCTCCCCGCGATAGCCTCACGTAGAACTCGATGCTCGCGAGCCTCTCAGTGTAGAAGTCGTATAATCCCAGCCTCCTAGGGTAGAATACTAGGCCCCCCTTCTTCCCCTTAGGCCTAAGACGGGTTATCTCATAGGCTCCAATTAGAAGGCTACTAGATACCCTACTCCCTGCTTCTCCCTGGTTCTGCGAGCCGTCCCACACGATGTAGCCGGGTTCTAGGGGATGTATTCTCTTGATGTAGTAGATGTCGCTGTGCTTCCCACGGCATAGGGCTGTGCTCACGCTATGCTTGGATAGGAATAGTGCTAT
>JALVJB010000074.1 GCA_027034115.1 Acidilobaceae archaeon
CGCCTATAAACCCGCAAGCCCAATAAACACCCATACCCGGAGCGGCCGTCGTCTAGCCTGGACTAGGACGCCGGCCTTCCAAGCCGGCGATCCCGGGTTCAAATCCCGGCGGCCGCACCACTAGACCTTGCGATGCATGAGCTGCTGTCCGTCCTTCTCCCTTTTTAATAGGCGCTTCCTAGAAAGTAAAGGGTGCCCCCGTGTTCTCCCTGTTTATTAAATGCTCGATTATAGAATATAATAAAGCAGGGAGCGATCGATGGTAGAGTCTCCTTGGAAGTCTAACAGTGGCCTGCCAGGTGTGATGAGGTGAAGAAAAATAACCAGGAAGAAGGAGGCTAAGCCGACGAGAACTAGTAAGTTCGGGGTTCTCGGGAGGGTATCGCATGACTCAACACCATTCTACTCCAGGAAACTGTACAAGGATCTAACCCTCCCTAAACCTGGGCTAGAGCGCCTTGGAGAGAATCCTATTCCTAGAGAGTATCTCGACAGGGTTATCCTAGGAGATGCTCTGGAAGTCTTGAGGCAGCTTCCGGATAATTCGGTGCATCTTATGGTTACTTCTCCGCCTTATAATGTGGGGAAGGAGTATGATGAGGACTTAACACTGGGGGAGTATCTTGACTTCATCGAGGAGGTTATGAGGGAGGTTTACCGGGTGCTGGTGTGGGGTGGGCGTGCCTGCTTCAACGTCGCTAACCTTGGACGGAAGCCCTACATCCCCCTACACGCCTATCTCATTGAGAGGTTCGAGAGGATAGGCTTCCTCTTCCGGGGAGAGGTGATATGGGACAAGGGAGACGCCGTTTCCGGCTCCAGCACCGCCTGGGGCACGTGGATGAGCGCCGTCAACCCCATACTAAGGGACCAGCACGAGTACATCATAGTACTCGGCAAGGGAGACTTCAAGAGGAGAAAACCCCCAGGCAAAAAGGACACAATAACTCGAGACGAGTTCTTAGAGTTCACTAGGAGCGTGTGGAGGTTCCCGCCTGAGAGCGCTAAGAGAGTAGGACACCCCGCACCCTTCCCCGAGGACTTACCGTATAGGTGCATCCAACTGTACACCTTTGAAGGCGACGTGGTCCTAGACCCCTTCTCAGGCTCTGGGACAACATGTATAGCCGCAGTAAAAACGCGTAGACGCTACATCTGCGTCGACAATAACGCAAAGTACGTTGAACTCGCAAAGGAAAGAATTAAGAAGACGAAGGAGACCACACGCTAACCAACTAGAAAAATTAGAGCTGGTATACTCTAGGATGCTGCTATTCTAAAGGCCAATCCCGAGCATACCGGGACATTCAGGCAAACTAATTTAGCCTGGCAGTATACCGATTACCTGGCGGAGTAGACTTGCCTGGTGAATCAATAGCCAAAGCAGGCGAGAGGCAGATCCGTATAGGACGGAAAAGGGCCCTATACATACCCAGAGAAATCCTTGAAGCAGCAGGCCTACACGAGGGAGACATGGTAACGGTGAGAGTTGAAGGCAAACGCTTAGTAATTGAGAGAGCGCCCGACCCACTTCTCCTAGCTGTAGAGAGGGAGAAGTGGGCTTCAACGACCGTTGAAGAGTTCGAAGAGGAGAGCGAGAGTGAGCAAGAAGAATGGAACTAGTAAAAGCCATGGCATCCTCCTAGACTCCACATACCTTCTACCA
>JALVJB010000075.1 GCA_027034115.1 Acidilobaceae archaeon
CTAGGGTCTCATAGGTCCCTTGTAGGATACCCTGCGTACCTATATAGGCCCAGCACCCAGCAGTCATCTGCCCGTACATTGTGAGGCCTTTAGCCTCGAGCTCCCTGAAGTAGTCCCAGTCAGCCCACTTGGGCACTAGCATGGCGTTGCTTATGACTACTCGAGGCGCCATCTTATGGGTGCGGAACACTGCTATAGGCTTACCTGACTGCACCACGAGGGTCCGGTCCTCGTCCATCTCCATTAGGGTCTCGGCTATCCTCTCGAAGGCCTCCCAGCTACGGGCAGCCCTCCCAGTACCGCCGTAGACTATCAGGTGCTCGGGGTCCTTCGCTACCTCGGGGTCCAGGACGTGGAAGAGCATGCGTAGGGGACCCTCAAGCTGCCAGGACCCGCTCTTAACGTGCATCTCCCACCCTGTTATGTGGCGCACCCTCAGCCTCTCCCAGGGCCTGTAGTAGCCCTCCTCGATGAGCCTCATAATGGGCCTGCCAGAATACCTCCGGGCGATATCCTCCGGGATACTAACAGTTACCACAGGACATCTCCTCCAGGATAGACTCACGGGTAGACGGCACACTACCGGTAATGCAATGTTGCGGGGGAAGGATTTTATCAATCACCACGATGCCAGTATAGCCGTGAAGAGGTAACCCTCCACAGGTAAGGGTGTCCTCCGTGACGGAAGAGTTATTCACTAGCCCTGGAGCCCCCCTCCTGAGGGACCCCCGGGACGAGCGTGTGGGAAGCCTGCCGGTGGCAGAGGAGATAGCCCTCCTAGGAGTCCCGTGGGACTGGGGGATAACCGGTAGGCCCGGTGCAAGGGAGGCTCCGGCTAGGATACGCTCAACACTATACTCCATGAGGCCCTTCGCCCCCGACTGGGGCCGGCTTGAGAGGAAGCCCGTGGACCTTGGAGACGTTAGGATAGCCCCCGGAGACTGGGAGCTAACCAGTAGAAGGGTCCGCCTCGCCCTCGACAGGGCATACGGGGAGAGGAGGCTCGCCATTATACTAGGAGGGGACCACAGCATATCGGAGTGGACGATAAGCCCCCTCCTTGAAAGAGGGACCCTCGGCCTCCTCCTACTCGACGCCCACTATGACATGAGGAGTACAAGCGAGGGCCACACGAGCGGGTCCTGGCTATGGAACCTCTACACCCGGTACAAGGAGAAGCTACGAGCCTCGATCGTCGGGGTCGCGCCATACGCTAACCCCTCATACCTCCACGAGAGGGCCCTCGAGGCCGGATTCCACGTGGTATCCTCTGTGAGGGCGTTGAGGGACCCCCAATCTTGGAGGGAGGCGGTGAGAGTCTTGGAGCGGGAAGGCCTAGACAACTACTATGTCAGCATTGACGTGGACCACTTAGACCAGGCCTACGCGTCTGGAGTAAACTCTCCCAGCCCGCTAGGCCTACCCCCAGCCGTGTCGCTCGAGATAGTAGAGGAGGCGGTCTCAAGGCTGTGCCCAAGGGGGCTAGACGTTGTGGAAGTAGTCCCGGCCCATGACGTGGAAGGCTCCACTGTGAGGGTGTCCTCGGTATTAGTCCTACGAGCACTACAAGTATACGAGGAGGAGTGCCTGTAATGCCCAGGGCCGACCTAGTAGTCTACAACATCGGGGAGCTAGTAACATTCCAAGGGGGACCCCTGAGGGGGCG
>JALVJB010000076.1 GCA_027034115.1 Acidilobaceae archaeon
AGGTCTAGGACTTCCTGGTTCTCCTGGGCGAAAGCGATGATCCACCCGGAGTCCCTCTGATCGAATATGTCCTGGTGGTCCACGTGGATGTTCCACGGCGGTCCAATGGCCCTGGCGACGACCGCCATTACCAGGGGGACCCTCGCGCCGGCAGCCCACCAGACGACCTCGTGCATGTAGAGTAGGCCGTGGCTAGCGGTAGCGGTGAATGCTCTCGCCCCGGCACTCGCCGCCCCATACACGGCGGCTAGCGCTGAGTGCTCGCTCTCGACCCTTATCATCCTGGCATTCATCTCGCCCTTCTCGATCATCTCAGAGAGCTTCTCTACAATAGTAGTCTGAGGGGTTATCGGGTATGCGCTCACAACCTGGACCCTAGCGAGCTTTACGGCGTAGGCGACCGCGTAGTTCCCCGTGAGGGTCTTCACAACCATCCAGGCTACACCTCCGGGACCATCTCTATAGCGTCGAAGGGGCAGGAGGTGGCGCAGACTCCGCAGCCCTTACAATACTCATAGTCTATGGCGACCTTCCCATTCTCAAGCTTGATAACAGTATTCTCCGGGCAGTAAAGCCAGCAGAGGAGGCACCCGGTGCACTTCTCGAGGTTGACCACGGGCTTGTGAGTCCTCCAAGTCCCCGTCTTACCCGCGCTTCCAGGCGCGGGCTTGCTTAGGGGGGCTAGGAAGAACGTCTTGGGCTCCTCTAAGACTGGATAGGCTTCAGCTGTCATGAGTATCAGGCCCGCCCCTCTATATTACTCACACTCCCGGGTTTTTATCCTAGCATTATTACCCGGGGCTTCAGCACTCGTGGACGCGCTCCGCCGCTATCAGTGCCGCTTCCGCGTTCTTCTCGCCGAGCTTACCGGGGAACCTCTCCTTTATCGCCTGCACTACGGACTCGGTCTTGACGACCCCGGTGGCCTTAGCGAGGGCACCCAACATAACGGTGTTTACAACGGGCCAGCCGCTCACTACGAGGCCCATGTCCAGCGCTATCTTCGTGGCGTCGACGCAGTATACCTTATAGTTACCTTCTATCGGGGGGCGCTCTGTGTGGTTTGCAACGATAACGCCGCCCTCCTTCAAGCCGGCAGTCACGTTGGCCAGCTCGAAGAGCTTCGGGTCAAGAACTACTACTATGTCGGGGTTTTCTATCTGGGAGTGAGTCTCGATGGGCTCATCGCTCACCCTAGCGAAGGCAACCACGGGTGCTCCACGCCTCTCCGCGCCGAAGTAGGGGAAGGCCTGGGCGTACTTCCCCTCGAGGACCGCCGCGCTAGCCAGGATGTTGGCCGCAGTAACGGCCCCCTGGCCGCCTCTCCCGTGGAAGCGTATCTCAACTAGCAAAACAATGCACCATACTATACACTATGGTCCCGGTTGGTTAAAGACCCTTAACAATGACTCCACCATTACCCGTGGTGCCACGGCTTGAAGCACACCTACCCTGAGACGCCTCTTGTGGGCGTTGGAGCCCTAGTACTACGGGGCGATCAGATACTACTAGTGAAGAGGAAGTATCCCCCAGCTAAAGGCCGCTGGGCGCTCCCCGGAGGCCACCTAGAGCTTGAGGAGAGCTTGCTGGCCGCTGCCGTCAGGGAGCTTGAAGAGGAGACAGGCCTCTCCGGCAAGGCGTTGGGCGTCGTCAATATTGATGACCTCCTCATAAGGGATGATGAGGGGAGAGTGAAGTACAGGTACGTCCTAGTCACCGTCCTAGTAGAGGTTCAGGGGGAACCGGTTCCCGGGAGCGACGCGGAGGAGGCCAGATTCTTCCAGCTAGACGAGGCGTTAAATCTACCGTTAACCGAGTCGACCAGAGGCCTCATCCATAAGATACAGGAGGGCCTGCTACCCTTAGATAAGCCCTGCCCCCCACGCTTCTATACTCCGAGATACGAGGGTTAGATCCAGATCCTACGGCCAGGCGCCTCGCCGTATTCCTCGCCAAGCCTCACCCTCCCGAAGACGACGGCCTTAATCTCGCCGTCGTACGTGGTGCGCACTCTCAGCTTCCACCCCTCCAGGTCTAGGGCTTCTACCACGCCAGGATAATCATTACCGTCGGGGCCGGTCAGCCCTACCAGCACTCCCTTAAACCCGCCTGTGTGTACTACGAGTACCTCCCTGTCAAGCCTCCTCTGAAGGGCCCGGAGCGTGTTCTGGTCAACAGGCTCCCCGGACTCTACTGCTACACAGTAGCCTCCAGGGTAACGTCCCACCATGACAATTCTAGCGGTGACCTCTCTGCGGAGGGATTCTAGCAGGTCCCCGTTCTGCGGCACGGATGATAAGAGGCAGCTCCCCACAACTGAGACTCTTGACAAGTCTATGTCGCGGATCCTAGCTCCGGAGAGGAATCTCTCATAGTTATCCCTCCTGAGCCTTCTCCTATCCTGAGTGCTCCTTGCCACCGCCTTGGCAGGGCTCCTGGCATAGACGACTCTGCCAGGAAAGATCCTATCGTATACCCTGTAGAGGAGAGGGTCCCCCAGCACAACTATCCTATCAGCCCTCGACGCCCGTATTAGATCAGCCTTGTACTCTAGGCTAGACCACCCCTGCACCCAGCCATCAGTGTCTATGGCCACGAGGCCTGCTCCCATGCGTAGGGCCTGCCCTACAAGATCAGCTACCTGCGAGATTATCCTACCCGCAGCGGGGGCTGGCTCAATACTGCCTATGAACCTGGAGGCGTCTGGCTCGAGATCTCGGAGCCAGAGAACCCACTGGGTTACTAGGGCCATGCTGACGAAGGCCGGAGGGCCTATGTCGGCCTGGCCCACGTCAGAGTCAACGATTGCCGGAGATATACCCCTCGCTAGAGCCCTGTTAGCTAGGAGGGCTGTGAAGCTAGTCTTACCAGCCTCCACGGGGCCGATAACAGTTACTGTACAGGGCAAGTCACACGTCGAGATAAGGTTATCGGCTATCTCAACCCAGTCCTCGAGCGGCTCCTCCCCCGGAGATGGCTTCTCAATCCTAGCCTCATCTTCAAGCATAACCTCCACAGTCGAGTGCTTCAATGCTCGAATGGTATAGCTCCTAAGCCTCCCCACCCGGAAATCCTCGCCTGGCCCCAGCTCGGCTCCTAGGATCGTGGCTCTACCCTCCAATACGCGGCCCAGGGCTGGGCCGGATATGCGGATCTCCTCGCCGTCCTCCATACTCAGCCTAGCCTTCGGCAACCCCAGACAGCCCCCATGATATAATTGTAGAGTGGGCTACCCGTATTAGCGGTGGCGCCTAGTGGACACGGCGAACGATTTCCGCCTACTAGTCGCTGAAGACGCCGTTGCAAGGCTAGAGAGGAGGATACGGCAGTGGGGCATGCCCTGGCCCGTGAACAAGTCTAAAGCACTCGAACTGGTTGAGCGGGCTAGGAAGGCGCTACTCCGCCTCAAATACTCCTTCCTACCCAGCGAGATGATACTCGAGAGCGAGGAGCTCAAAACAATAGTAGACAGCGCAGTCCAACTCCGAGCCCTAATCTTCCCCGAGGTCATGCCCAAGCTGGAAGGCTCAAGGAGAATGGCCCTAGCCGAGATCCGCTACTCCCTCATAATACTACTAGGCCTGCCCAACAGGATAAGGCTAGGGGAAGACAACCATCCAGAATGGGCCATCGACGTGGTCGGCGTGAAAGTCACAAGGGTCGAGGAACTCCGCGGAGCATCTAACCTATACTACACTAGGGCCGCAGCCGGGAACATAGCCTTCACAATAGTGACCAACCTGAGGGAGATCCGGGAGGGAGAGGTGAGAGCAGCCGCAATTCTCCCCCCAGTAGAATTCCACGGCGTTATAAGCGAGGCAATGTACGCCTCGGAACCATTAGAAGAGAAATACTTGGGAAAGAGGGTCCCCCGCAGGCTCCTCAGCCCCGAAGTCAAGGCTCAAGTGATAAGGCTAGTCTCGGGGAAGTAACTCTGTTAGGCCTACAGAGTCCAGGATCCTCTTCGAAGACTCGTCAAGGAACCGCCTAAGCTCCTCGACACCGCCAGCTAGGCCCTGCGAGGCGTATTTCGAGACGGCGTCTTCCACCGCTAGCACCAGCGCAGTCCTCCGGAGCGACTCCATAAGGAGGAGGCCGGACTCCGGCCCCATGGGTACAAGATCTTCCTGGAGCCCGCTAGTCGGTATGCTATTGGTCACCATAGGATGAGCCAAAGCCCTACTACTCGCGGCCAGGGCCGCCGCAGCGTACTGAGTTATCATAGCTCCAACACTATCGGTCTCTCCCGCTAGGAAGTCGGATAGACCGTTGATCTCTCTACGAAGCAACTGGGCTATCCTCCTCTCCGAGATGTTCGCTAATACGCTGGAGGCTATCCTAGCATAGTCCAGGGCTAGGGAAACTTGTATACTGTGGAAGCCGCACCAGTGATAGGCTCTCCCCCTAACTATGACAGGGTTCTCCGTTGACGAGCACATCTCCCTCGATATAGTGTCCTTCAGGAAGCCTATCAGCCTCTTCACCGCGGCGTATACCTGAGGCGTGCACCGGAGGCTGTAGGGGTCTTGGAGCCGCACAGGCTCCTTGCACGAGGGCTTTAGCAGTTCTAGTATCTCGCCCAGCTCCTTGTAGCTCGTGGCTCCGGTAAGTTCTAGGGAGTAATGGTCCGGCGTGCATCTAGCCGCCTCGAGGGTTCTCCTAGCTACTCGTAGGGCCTCTCCCAGGAGTTCCTCGAAGGCTATGAGAGCCGAGAGGCCTATCCCGGTAGTCCAAGCGGTATTGTTGATGAGGGCGAGGGCCTCGCCAGGCTCCAAGGGTAGCTTGCCTAGCCCGCTTTTCTCGAGCGCCTTACTACAGGGGGCAATCCCGTCAGGGGTATAGGCTTCGCCCTCTCCATAATAGAGGCAGAGGAAGGCGTGGGCTGAGGGTGCGAGGTCCCCGCTTGCACCTACGCTCCCGTGGAGCGGGATTACGGGTAGTATGCCTTCGTTGAGCGCGCTGGCTATTCTCTCGGCTACCTGTGGCCGTACAGGCGCTCTGCCACGTGTTAGCTGGATTAACCGGACCGTGAGAAACGCTCTAACGAGTCCTGGGGGAGCCCTCTGGCCCAGTCCCATAGCGTGTTCCACGAGTACACGGCGCTCGTAGTCGGAGCCGCATGATGCCGGCTTTCTATGGTATAATCCTCCCAGGCCAGTGCAGTAACCGTATACTTCGCGTTTACTAACCTC